>NZ_JBHFNP010000148.1:0-51481 GCF_041929235.1 Microseira sp. BLCC-F43 | reverse complement strand
AGCCGTATGAGGTACGGCTTTGTTTGTTTTGCGGGGCGCGGTTGCCAGGGGCGGCCCCAAACAAAAAAAATATTTTTTTAAGGCAAACTATTTAAAAATATTTAGAAAATATTAAAAGAGGTTTTAATTTGTCCTTTTTTTTAAAATTGTGTGTGTTAAGGATTATTGGTTTTTGTGTGTGTTGGGGATGGTTTTCGGGGGCCGCTACACAAACAAAGCCGTACCTCATACGGCTGCAATCCGCTATAAAGATGGGGAAGATGGGGAAAAAGTTTTTCCCCGCTCTCCCTCAACTTTTCTATTTCTTTTCTGCGGATGGATTCTGCCAAAAAACAATCGAATTGTTCAGGGGAACCAGTTGAGTCCCAGGATAGTAAAAGTTAAGAATTCGCTCGCTTGACCAACCGAGTTCGGCTAACTTATACGCACCTGTTTGACTCAAACCAACCCCATGTCCGAAGCCACCCCCGATAAAGGCGTAACCCCACATCGCGTTGTTTTTTTTAACGGGTTCTACATAAAAAAATGTACTACGCGGGGGTAATAAAGCGCTGCGAACTTCTTCTTTGCTAAGTTCAAGATTGCCTTTATCGGTTTGCACCACCATTTTCTGAATCCGTCCCGCTGGCGAGCGATCAACAATCTGCATTCCGCGAATAGCGGTAAGATTCGCCAGCGGATGCTTGCGATTTTCCAGATATTTTCGCAAATGATCCGTCAAAACCCTCAGACTGGCTTCTTTACGCCAGCGAAACATCTCCCAGCGTTCTTCATTAAAGCCTTTTTCCAAGCTGATAAATCGTCGGAAGTTTTCCTCGGACGCTAAACTATTGCTTGACAAATCCCAAATATTGCCCACCGCATCGACTACGGGGATCAAATAAGGCCGATCTTCGCCATTCCAAACATCGCTAAAAGGAGCCGTAACGCCGCCCGTGGTGGAAGAATATAACGCATCCACCAGCTCGTTATTGTAAGTCAATACCAAGCCTTTTGTAGAAGCGATCGCTCGATCGGTAGTCGGCGTTGCGCCGCTGAGTCCATAATAAACCTGGCAGTGAACGTCAGCACAAAGCTGATAGCCATCAATGGCAAACCGGCGCAAGTTTCGCAGCGCATAAGTCCGCGCAATTACTGCTTGTGCTTCCAATGCCGCAGTTGGCGCCGCTGCGCCAATTTCGTTGGGAACCACACCCCGCAGATAAGTTTCTAACCCAACGCGATTCACCAAGGTAAAATTGCCGTAGGCATTCGGCTGAATATTCAACGGCCCGACGAACAAACGACTGGGACGCTTGTTTTTCCCTTGGGACACCTGGATCGTATTTTTACCGGCAGCAACGATTTCCAACTGAGCGCGGGTGAAGCGAAAGCCGTTCGCCATCCAGGATACCCTGGGCACTTTTTCCACAACTTTCGTCTCGATATGTGCTGTTTTTAAGCCCTTTGCTTGTAAACTTTGCAACAGCAACCGTCTCAGTAAGGGAGTGTTGTAAACATCCCGTTTTGCCCAAACCTGCCAGCGCTCTGGTTGAGCAACTTCGGTTTCAATCCCTTTTGCACGCCACTCTTGGGCATAATCTTCCGCCGTCTCGAAGTTTGGGTGGACGCTGATGACAACTCGCTCTTCTAACACGGGTTCCGGTAGCGGTTGCATCGCGATTTCCAGCTTCACCTTATCCACCGAAACAGTTTGCGCTTGCAGATTACCAGCAAGGAAGCGCAATGTCAAGCTATCGCCCGGTGTCGCTTCCAAGGTTAGCTCATCGTCTGGTTTTTCCCCAAACCGCTGCACTATCCCGACTTGAAGTTCTACATCCTCATTCGCATTCGCCTTGCCAGCATCTGCCGCCAGTCCTAGCAAACACAAAGCGGTCAGTACCAACCCCTTGTCCCATCGGAGCCTTTTCCCGGTAGAACGCGGCTTTGGCGTCAATTTCTGCTTGGGGACGTTAATTATCTGCATGGGCTGTTCTGGCGCGATCGCAGTTCGATCAAACATCGTACTCGAAACCATATCAGTTATTCCATCCTTTGCCGCACTTACGCTCATATTCCCGGTTTCTACGCAAAATCCTTGGTAAAGGGAACCAGAGATCGACTCTGAAACCGGGTTTTCCTGTTTTGGCAGAACGGTGGCAAATCAAACTCATAACGAGTATGATTAAAAGGTAAGAGTAAAGCAACAGAAGTCATATGACTAAAGTACAAGAAATTCCCCTATCCCAGATTCGCCGCCCCTTGTATCGAGAAAACGATCGAGCTAAAGTAGCGGCATTGATGGAATCAATTCAAGAAATTGGTCAGCAAGAACCGATCGACGTGTTAGAAGTAGACGGACAGTATTACGGCTTTTCTGGCTGTCATAGGTTTGAAGCCTGCCAGCGCTTGGGTAAAGAAACCATCCTTTGCAGAGTCCGTAAAGCGCCCCGCTCAGTTCTGCGAATGCATTTAGCTTAGGGAATAGGTAATCGGTCATAGGTCAAGCGGAAAAAACCCATTACCGATTACCCAATCTAAAATCTAAAATCTAAAATCTAAAATTCCCTATGCCTCAGAACCAAGATTACACCCATCAGTTGCAGCAGTTGATGCAACGGGTGGGGATTTCCAGTTTTAGGGCCCTCAGTCGCTCTTGTGGCGTATCCCAGCGGCAATTAAAGCGCATCCGGACGGGAGAGATCTCCCAAATGCGCTCAGAAGACCTGATCAAGCTGTCTCAGGCGCTAGAAGTGCCAGTCAGCGAGTTATGGTCAAAATTTTCTACAGTAGAATTGAATTGGGGAACAGAGTCAGAGGAACCATCGTTAGCGTGGCAGCAGGAGTACGAACGCCTGCAAGGGCAACTAAAACAGCAGCGAGAGTCATTAATGCAGGAGTTTCAACAAGAGAGCCTGCAAGTTTTAGAATCTTGGTTGCTGCAATGGCCTACCGCTGCTTATGCGGCGGGGCAAAATCCCCAACTAGCGGCGGTAAAATTGCTGCCGTTGCTGCGTCCGGTGGAACAACTGCTACAACAGTGGGGGGTAGAAGCGATCGCAACCGTAGGCGCCGAAATAGAATACGATCCGCAGGTGCATCAACTAATGGAAGGAACGGCTGTAGCGGGCGATCGCGTCAAAGTGCGCTACACTGGCTACCGACACGGTGACCGACTCCTATTTCGTGCCAAAGTTAGTCTTGCACCCCGTGCCGATTAAGGCTAAATTGAGGCGAAATTTGTTGTACCCTACCTTGTAGGATAGTTTGCTAAATTGTTTTAAGTCAGAGCGAAACTTGAAAATAAGTATGAGTGCTGTTGTTAAAATTATTCAACCCGATGGTGTTTTTGACGGTCCCAAAGGCAGTCAATTTCGGCAAGAAATTAGCAAGCTAGTTGATAATGGAGCCAATCTTGTATTATTGGATTTCCAGGATGTTAGCTTTATGGATAGTTCTGGACTAGGGGCTGTAGTGCTATCCCTCAAAACAGTACGTGCGGCTGGGGGGCAGCTTTTCGTATGCTCGCTCAACGACCAAATTAGAATGTTGTTTGAACTCACCAGCATGGATCGCGTATTTGAAATTTTTGCCAACCGGGAGGAGTTTAAGAAGGCGATGAAATCAAACAAGGAGATTCATTAGCCAACAACTAATCAAAACCAATTTCTAAAATAGACAGATCGTCATCAAAAACATCTTTAGGATTGACAGATTGAACCTGGCACATAACTCTGTCTAGATTGCTTTGCTTGCCGTTTTTACACTCCTTAAGCAGATCGATGAAAGCATCCAGCCCCCAAACAGCACCGTCCGGTTGATGAATTTCGTAAACTCCATCGCTGAAAATATAGAGGGTGCTGCAAGCCTCGATCTGGCAGAGATTGTTGGTAAATCGGACATCTGGGAACATACCAATGGGTACGCCAGGAGTTTTCAGGCGTTGCACCTGAGCTATCGACCCTGGTCTTCCCGACAGCAACACGGCTGGGGGATGACCGGCGCTAGCATAAGTTAGTTGGCGCTGGCGTTGGTTATACACTCCGTACCAGATAGTAAAGTACTTGTCATTTTGGTAACTCATCTGGAAGGTTTGATTTAAAGCGCTGAGAACCTGGCTGGGTTGATAGTAGTTGAGATGGGGAATTGCCCGACTTCGCAGTAAGTTAACCACAGAAATCGAAGGCAGGGTGGCTCTTAAACCATGTCCGGCGGTATCGAGCAGATAAATTGCCAAACAATCCTCATCCAGCCAGAAATAATCAAAACAATCGCCCCCTAGCCGCCTGGAGGGAATAAACCGCGCCTGGATCGACACTGGCGTCGCCATTGGCTCTGGGAGGAGCGATCGCACGTACTCAGCCGCTTCCGCCCATTCTGCCTCTAAAATTTGCTTTTGGGTTTGCAAATCGTGGTTGAGTTGGTGCAAGCGCAGTCCAGCGCGTACCCTTGCCGTCAACTCGTTGATCTCGATCGGTTTAGAGATAAAATCATCCGCACCCGCATCCAACCCCTTGACGCGATCCTGCACCGAATCCAGGGAAGTCAGTAAAATAAAGAACGTCGTCGATAGCTCTGGATCGGCTTTCACCCGGCGGCAGACTTCAATTCCATTCATTTTGGGCATCATCCAGTCACAAATAATCAGTGCTGGATGTAACTGTTGTGCCTTCGCCAAACCTTCTTCCCCATCACTCGTCACGGTGACTGCATAACCTTGTTTTTTGAGCAGTCTTGTCAGCACTAGCCCGACAGACGGGTCATCATCAACTACCAGAATTTGAAACATGGAATCAAGGCACTACCAGTTCCTTATTATTTAAGCATTAGCTCAAAGATATCGGTGAACCTCGGTACTGGAGCAATAAAACCCGATCCAGGGAGTGGCGCTGGCTTTCTTGGGCGAATCAATCGCACCTTGGGCTGAATTTCCTTTATCATATATTAATGATGGCTGGGATGCGATCGCCTTGATTGCGGTTGCGACTCCTAATTTGATTGAATTTAATGGTTTGCAAAATTGTCGCTTCCCCGAAAAAATAATTTACAAGTTAAAACAGATCTAAATGCTTTAGCGGAGATTTTGTCGTGGTTTGCTCAGTTGTACGAACCGCAAATCCCCAGAGCCATCTGGTTGCGCTGCGAACTCGCTCTAGCAGAAGGTTTTACGAATGCGGTGCGTCACGCCCACAAAGATAAATCAAAAGACGTTCCCATCGATGTGGAAGTGACCATAGCCGACGATACTATAGAAATGCGAATTTGGGATGGCGGGGCTGGGTTTGATTTAAAGCAGCATCTGGAGAATATACCGAAGTCTGAGGATAACCAGACGGGTGGAGGGCGGGGATTGCAACTAATCCAGAAGACAACCGATGATTTCAGTTATACCCGTACAGTCGATAACCGCAATTGTTTATTGATGATGAAATCTTATCGGGGTGAAAACGGATCGATCCAGCGGAAAATAGCTGATTGAAGCTGATTGAGTTCCCGGTATACTTCTTGCTTGAACCACTGTCCCAGAGCATCCCAAGGGGTAAAAACTTGACCGACTTGCCAGCGGACATCTTGCCCCAAGGGCGTCAGATGGTTTCCCGGCAGTCTTACAGCACTCACCATATCGCCAAAGCGGTTTTGCAGCAATGCTGTTAGGGCATCGGTTTGGTCGATGGTATCGTTTTTGAATTGAATCAACAGATTGCGCCGCACTTGGTAACGCTGGGCGACGATCGCATTGGTTTTTTGTGGGGAAGGAGTAAACTCAACGTTAAAGGTAGTAGACAGATTAAACTGATCGACTAAGGGAATGGCATCGCGGGCGGCGTAGTTATTGAAGGAAATTAGGATATTACCGGCTCTTTCGACTGAAAATAGGCTACCAATCAGTAAGTGCAATTTGCAGCCCATGCTGTGTCCTATGCCGTAAATGGGAAGATAGCGGCGTCGCAGTAGGGAGTTTGCCTGTAAAGTTTCTAGGGTGTCCTCGAAACTGTAAAGTACCGATCTAGCGATCGCAGCATGATCCAGCGTATTCACAAACGGCGTCGCCACGACTAAATAACCTTTACGTCCCAAGTCTTCTAATAACATGCGATAAGTCACCTGGGGTGCGGTGGCGACGAAAGCACCCCCCAAAAAATGTATTATCGCAAGGGGGCGGGGGGGAATTAATACCCAGTTGCCGGAGATTTCTTGCCAGTCCATGCCAAACGCCAGAGTTGTTTACACTTCTTTATATTAACTGGCAACATCAGTGGGATTGACCTCTCCCCCTGTTGAAACAGGGGGATTCACCTGAAAGCCTAGATTTTGCGTCTATAAACCCGGTTTTTCAAGCCTTAGCACAGTTTTTTGATGCAATTCTTTAATAGCGCTGTAGTAATCTGTAGAAATTATTGATTATTTTTGCTGCCGATATCAATACCATCTTTGTTACCTTGGTTCGATCCAAACACAACATGAACGATGGGATTGATCGGGCAGCGATGGATCGCAAAACATGCTGCTTTGTTAATCGCATCTTTGACTTGACGGTTACGCTTCTCTGCGATCGTGGCTAGCTCAAAATCCCAATACTTCCCAGATTTACCCGCTTTCAGAGAAGCAATGCGACGATTGTAATTTTGGTTAATTGATTTCAGGAAAGCGTCGATCTAGGATGAAGCTTTGGTCAAGAGTGGAAATGCCAGTTAGTCAGTTATCTAACCCCAAAGCAATCACAAGTGAATGATTTGGAGCTAGTCCAAGATGGCAGGTTGCCCCATCGTTGCCGTGCTTGTAAACGTACTCTGCCTAAAATACATTGTTTTTTGGCAGAATTCGCAGCTTGACAATTTGATCTGGTTTAATGCCAAATGCTGCGTTAATCCAGAGTTCGGTTAGCCTACCAGGCAGCGAAATTAATCATCAAACGGATTGGGGTCGAGATCGTTCTTGGTAAACTCTGAAGGGGGACGTTCGTTACTCCAAGCCCACCAAACGGTGCCGCACTTGCACTCGTAGAACTCTTGCCACTTTTTGCGATAGTCTTCAGTATAAACAGGCGATCGCCGGTTGATCCAAACTCGCTGCGCCTCCATACAAGAAGCACGACACGCAGGACAGTGGAACTCGTGGGCGTGGATTGCCTTATTAGTCCAGTCGGGTGGAATGGGGGCGAAAGCATCCATGCGTCAAACAGATTGGGGTCTATCGCCCATTATCAGCTTTCTGAGTGTCAATGTGGTATCGGCAAATAATTTTTCTAACCCAGAGAAATATTAATGGTTTGGCAAAGTCAGGATTTACGCAAGCGCGTTGCCAGAAACAAAGGTGAAGAGTCGATCTCTGGTTTCCTTTCCCAACGATTTTTCGTATCACCCTTGTTTCTTTGCGTAAGTCCTGAAAGTGCTGCGATCGTTTACCCTAAATGGTGAGGGGTCAAAAAACAGTATGGAGCCAACTGCGGAAATTCGCCGCCTATTAGATATAATGCCTGCTTCCGGGCGCATGATCGCCAAAATCACCAGCAAACCGGAGCAACCAAAAGTGATTGACTGCCAGTTTCCCCTGCCTTGGAACCAAGAACGACCGATTTGGATTAATTTTGACCTGTGGCGACGAATGCCTAGACCGCAGCGGGATATGCTGCTGTTGCGAACCGTTAGCTGGTTAATAGGGGTGAAGTGGTTTAAGCCGGATTTGTATCAAGGTATTGTAGTCGCTGGGGTGTTGGCGGGAACGTTTCAATTTTCCCAAGGGGATGCGATGGGGATATTGGTTTCTGGGGGGTTAAGCGCGATCGCCGGATACCAAATTTGGCGCCAAAGCCGCAGCACCCAGTCGCAACTCGATGCTGACGAAGCCGCGATTAAAGTTGCCACGAGACGGGGCTACGAGGAAGCAGAAGCCGCCAGAAACTTGCTAGGAGCCATCGAAGCCGTTGCCCAAATCGAAAGGCGTCCACTCGATTTTACCGAACTGGTACGAGGGCAAAATTTGCGAGCGATCGCCGGACTTTCTCCCGTAGGCGTTCCGGATACGATCGAGCAAGAATAAAATCTAGATTTAACCTTGTTTAGTCAGCCGTTCAACAGCAGTTGTTAACTTTAACAACTGTTGCTGCATTTGATGTATTTTTTCTTCTAGGGTCGCGATGTATTGTGTCTGCTGATTTACAGTCTGCTCGAGTTGTACCACTCGCTGCGCTAGAGATAGCTGTTCTACACCCTCGTTGAACGCATCTACAAGATTTTTCCAACTGCGCGATCGCAGCTTAATCCCGCGAACATCCCGCAGGTATCGATACGCGGCATCATAGCTACCAAACTTAGCTTTTAACGATGCTTCTGTCCAGTGGGTTTCGCCCTTGAGTTGGTTTTTTTCTGATGGGTGCGACTCCCCTGGAAGAAGTTGCTGAGTCGGTGTTTCCTCAGCTTCAGCTTTAGCGTAAAGATAGCCAGTGCGAAGTGCTGTTTCTGCAACGCGGAATGTGTTCTCTGTAATTTCCTGACCGAGTTCCTGCATTTGGTTAATACCATACTGCACTTGGTCGAGTTTCTTAGTAGCTTCTTTCAGAGATTTTGTTAGTTTGCCCATCTTGCTTTTATTTATTATCTAATAGATCGCGACCAATAGCGCGGGGTGTTTCCTCTTTCCAAGACTCCGACTGCTGTGGCGGCAATTTTTTCGGCATCAAATCTTTAATATCGGTATTGAGGAGTTTATGAGCGGCTTTTATTAATACTAGCAAGCGATGCCCCACCGAAAACGGCCCTTTGTCGTTACTTACTTGCTCATAAACTGACTCAAACTCCTCGATTAACTGAGTTGTTACATTCAGCTGATCCTTTAAGTCTTTTACTTCTTCATTTAGGCTATCACCCCAAAATTTTAACTGTTGCTGCGCTTCAACGCTGTGAGCAAGTGATTTTTGCAGCTTTTCTGTTTCGGCGTTAACTTTCTCAAGTGTAGTTGTCGTTTGTTTGAATTTTTGCTGTAAAGTTATAAGATTCGCTTTTGCCTCGTTCTGGCGTCGGACTAACTGACCTCGACTGATAGTTAGGCTGCGGTAAGTATTGCGAATATTTTGATAATGCGCCTCTAATTCTTCGCGACTGAGCTTTTCAGTATGGAGGGGAAATTCACTGACGCTTTTGTACTCTTTATGTTTTGCCATACTTGTTTTCCTGTTATTTAATTAATTCCCATCATTTGTGAATCTGACAGACGATCGCTTAACTGCAAACAACGATAAAGTTTGTATTCGTAACCATCCACCGATGGCTTTACTTGCGAGTCAGCCAAACAATTTTCTGCTGATAACTCGACTGGCGCGTGGAAATTGACCAGCCATAAATTCAGAGGTCGGGGCATTTTTGAGAGCGTTTTTTGCAGCATGACTGTCGCAGTATTTGACCCAATATATTCTTGATGCGCCAACATAAACTGAGGAATTGCTGCTAAATTATTCCCAAATTTACGTTTTAATTCCCAAGCGATTCCCATTAGTTCGCCCGTTTGTACGTGGGTTTTGTGGGTCGTTGCAATTAACGCGGGTATCTGAGATTGTTGTTGGATTAAAGATACCAAAAGGTCGGGACGATAGTATTTTTGATATCCCAAATTACAGACGACAGTTAGTCCGCTTACCAATCCCATCAGCCAAATTAGCGCGACTGCTTTTTTCCCTCTTAAACGGGGTGTATAAGCAGATTTTTCTAATATAGATTGACGCCAAGAAACAGCGAGACTTGCTCCTACTAAAACGATAACGGCTGGAAAGTAAACGAAATTGTATCTTGCACCGCGCGTTAAATCGATGCCGACTCCGTAAGTAATAATAAAAAATATGGCGATCGCACTCACTATAAAGCCACCCAATACCTGTATACCTATACGATTTCCTGCTTGTTGCATCCGGACTTTTAGCCCGCGTACTAAAATAGGCAACGCCCAGATAAAAAAGACAATCATCACCAAACCAGAGACAATAACGATGGGTAGTTGGGATACTTCTACTGGTAGTAAAGACAACATAGTCACCCAGGCAGCGATCGCTTGAAAAATGGGCGCAATCCATTCTATTCCAATGCGATCGCTATTCTTAATCCATTCAGTCAGTTTGCTGTCGTATCCGTGCTGTATCAAAGGTAACCAAATTAATCCTCCGGTCAGGGTTCCCGCTACCACGGCGTAGATGCGCCACCAATGTTTCAGAAAGATAGCTTTTGTGCAGGTTTGAAGAGGACGCGGGGACGCGGAAGAGGACGCGGGGACGCGGTGACGCGGTGAAGCGGGGACTGTTTCCATACAACTCTCCGAGTCACCGCGTCTCCCCAACTCCTTGTCTTCTTGGTGCAGGTGTGCAGGTGAGAGTATAAATTTAACGCCCGTCTGCCCTATGCCCCACATGATTAAAACTATTGCTTCGGCGGACAAAGTAAGAGCAAAAAAATAATGGGTGGCAATTCCTAAAGTGTTAATTGCTACCCAAATAAGTGCTATCCAAATAGATATTGGTTTTTGCTGTTGGATGTTTTTCACGGCAATCACCAAACAGCAAAGCGAGGCAATGACCCATAAAATTGCTAGGGTGTAATGACGCGCTTCCTGTGCCAAAAAAATGCCGTAGGGCGACACCGCCATCATCGCCGCAGCTATATGACCGACTAAGCGGGAACGAAAAGCGAGTATTGCCAAACCAAAGATAGCCGGGATTGAAGCTGCACCCAATAAAGCGGGGAAACTGCGCGCCACCCATAAAGAAACTAACCCATCATCGGAGGGAAACAGATCCATCCACCAATGCGCCAGGACAAAATAAAGCGGCGGATGGTTAGTTTCAGATAGCAAGCTTTGCACTACTTCCCTTGCACCTAGCGCTGAATTTGTTTGTAGCGGTTGTAACAAGGTATCTAGAGCGATCGCTGTATCCAAAGGTACGGTGCGAAAACTGTTTCCCAAGCTAAAAACCAGCGTGGAAAACTCATCCGTCCAAGGCGATTTCGACGCTAAATGAGTGAAGCGCAACGCAATACCAATTGCGATCCACAGTAACAATAGTAACCAGTGGAATTTTAGATTTTGGCTCGTTCCCAAGCTCATGCCTGGGAACGCAGATTTTGGATTTCTCATCAATCTCCAATCTAAAATCTAAAATCTGCAATTATTTTTGCACGTCGGTGACGCGCCAACTGAGCTTTAAATTGAGCCAGAAATTCCAGACGGTGACCAAAGCGATCGCAATCAGCTTTGAGACATATGCATTGATGCCAATGGCAAACAGCAAATTTACGATCAAGGTTTGTAAAATAATTCCTGCGAGGCAGATAATGTTGAATTTCAGCAGCCGTTTTAAGCGCTGACGCTTTCCTGGCTGCCGTTTAGAAATATCGCCAAAAGTCCAGAAATCGTTCCACAAGAAATTATTGATCACTGCCACTTCGGCGGAAAAGATGGTACTGCGAGTCAGCCCTAAACCCAGGATGGTACGCAATATATAAAATACGGTCATGTCTACAAACACGCCGCTGAAACCCACCATACCAAACCGAAAGAACCGGGCAACTGGACCGACGGAAAAGCGCAAGCGAATCAGGTGGCGGATATAATCTACATACTGTTTTGAAGTAACTTTACTTTCACCTTCTTGGCGCTCTTGGAATACATAACCGATTTCACCAATCCAGGGTACACGTCCGCGAGCCAGCACTTCAATTTGTATTTTGTAACCTAGGGGACTCATTTCGCGACCAGCGATGCATTTGCGGCGTACCATAAAGTAACCGCTCATCGGATCGGTGACGCGACCGATCACTTCTGGCAGGATAATTAAACCCATAGTTTGAGCGCCACGGGATAGAAAGCGGCGAATAATACTCCAGTCGCTGACGCCGCCGCCTTCTACGTGACGAGAAGCGATCGCCATATCACCTCCCCGCTTAATTTCGCCCCACAGTTTCTCTAACAATTCTGGAGGGTGCTGCAAATCTGCATCGATCACCCCCAGTACCTCTCCGCGCGCCGCTTGCCAGCCGCGAATTACTGCTGTAGAAAGTCCCTTTTCTTTCTCCCGCCGCATCACTCGCAGTTGGGGATACAGGGGCATTAAATCTTCAGCAATTTTCCAAGTGCCGTCGGGGCTATTGTCATCAACTACAATTAGCTCGTAGGCTCCGGGGAGAAATTCATCGAGCAAAGTACTTAATTGCTGAACAATTTTAGCGACGTTTTTTCCCTCGTTGAAAGTGGGAATAACTAGGGAAAAAATCAAGGTGCCATTCTCCGAATCGAGGTAAGTAGGCGGTAATTCAGGAATTACTAAAGCGCCAGTTGGAACCGGCAGGAGCGAATTAGGTTGGCTGATACTCATTTACCAGGACGAGTGTAAAGGTTGACAGTAAATTGATCGATGTCCATCGTGCCGGACAACTGCTTTGTTTTGGTTGGTTTGCACGGTTGTTTGCTGTTGCAAAAAGCCGTTTGCAACACTTTTTCGATTTTGCGCTTTTCGGTTTGCTTTTGGGTTTCGGTTTTTAGAGCAGACCACACTGGTTTAGCGCTGTCCAAGAAAATTAAGCGAGAATATTTCGAGCCTTCTGCACCCTGGAGAACTTTTTCTAAACTCGGAGCTAGCTTAGCAGGCGCGCGAGCCAATAGCTTCACCGAAGTATTGGGAGGCGTGTAATAAGCTAAACGCAGAACGTGTCCCCAAGCATTGGAGTTCATTGCTACTAAAGTTGGGGTTGTAGGTGCTTGCCGAATCAAATCGGCGACCTCGTGGAACATGGCGCGCGATCGTAGCGTATAGTCGCCCACGCCAACGGTCAAATAGAGTAACAGCAAACCCCCCGCCACGGTCGGCAGCCACCTCCCAGATGCATGCAACAGCCAAGTCGCGATTAACAGCAAGCATCCGGGCAGAATAAAGATCAACGTTCTCCCTTGACCAAAACCAACAGTGTACTTGTTGGTTACTACATCTATGGTCAATGCCACCAACAGGGGAACGATGCCCAAAACAAAAGCCACAAGCAAGCTGCGACGTTCTCCCATTCGCCACAAGCTAATGGCACAAGCAGCCAACAGCGCGATCGCTATCGTCCCAGCTACGGTAGAAACCCATACCGGCAAGCTCGTTCCCCAGTCTCCCAAAACTAAATGGTTGCCCAAAGTTTGAGCTACATCTGTCAAGTGCTGTAACCCACCGGCACTGTCAAACTGACCGCCAAGGTTGGGTCGATTTCGCAGTTGCTGTCTGGTTCCCCACCATGCCCAAGGCAGCGTCAGCAGGACGCCAATCCCCAAGCGCAGTACGCGATCCCACCACCGACGCCGGTCGAACACCAGAGCAAAAATACCCAGCGTTATCACCCAGTGGGCAAACAGGTACTGAGTCAACAACCCTGCCGCTACGGAGCCAATTAATACATAACTCCAGAACAATCTTGAGCGGGTGAGGGTGTGAGCGGGTGATCTGGTGAGTGGGGAAGGGTTTTTTTCCTCATTTTCCTCACTTTCTGCCCCATTCCCCATGTTTGTTAGATGCAGCATCGCCCAAGCGCTGAGAATCGCCCACAGCACCAGCGGGGCGTACATGCGGATATTGAGGGAATGGGATAAATAGTAAGGATTGGTGGCGAGTAAGGCAGCTAATATCAATCCGCCGCCACGCCCTAGTAAAAACCGTCCCAGTCCGTAAGCGCTAGCTACTGCACCGGCGCTAATTAACGCGATCAAACCCCGCGTAGCGATTTCGCTGCTGCCAAACAGCCGCATCCAGAAATGCAGGAACAAAAACGACAACGGGGGATGAACGTCGCTGACCAGACCTTTGAAGACGTTGGCGATCGTTTGCACGCCTGCGTTTAGCGGTACCGTAAACAAAGCCGTATATTCACGTAGAACCACGGGTACAGGTCCCGGCCCATCATAGTTTACTGCTTGCCCGCTAGAGACGAGGAGCGATAACACTTCGTCATACCAAAATTCGCGGCTTCCCAGGTTGAGAAGGCGTAATAAAATACCGATGGCTATACCCGCGATTAGCAACAGTTCTAGGGAAAAGCGTGTCGGCGGTTTAAAAATCGGGAAGCTGCGGCTCATACACTTCTACTGTAATAAAAATTCACCAAAGACATCGATATGAGATTTCCCAGTACGATCTTAAAATTCAGGATACCCAAGAATTACTGTGCTATAAAAGCAAAGACCGCGTAATTTTTTAGCAGCCGCGACTTGAGTCTATAAGCTTCTCCGTATTTTTACTATGTCCTGCCATAATCCTGTAGAACTCTCGATAGTGGTTCCTTTTTACAATGAGGAACCTAATATCGACCACCTGTTTAACGAGTTAGAGTCTGTCCTAAAACGCCTGAATGCAAGCTATGAGATTGTTTGCGTCAATGATGGCAGTAGAGACAACACCCTTAAGTGTTTGGTCGAGCATCATCATCGTAACCCAGCGATTAAAGTTGTCAACTTCTCGCGCAACTTTGGCAAGGAAATCGCTCTCACCGCTGGGATTGACTATGCTACGGGTGCGGCGGTGATACCCTTTGATGCCGACCTGCAAGATCCGCCGGAGGTAATTGAGGAATTAGTTGCCAAGTGGCGCGAAGGGTATGATGTGGTTAATGCCACCAGGCGATCGCGCGCCGGTGAAACTTGGTTCAAGCGCTTTACCGCGAACGCTTTCTACGACACCATCGGTAGGATGAGTAAGGTTCCCATCCCCGCCAATACCGGCGACTTTCGCTTATTGGATCGGCGCGTAGTTGACTCCCTCAAACAATTACCAGAACGCAATCGGTTTATGAAGGGGTTGTTCGCCTGGGTAGGATATAAGCAAACAACCGTGATGTTCGACCGCCAACCCCGTCTTAAAGGAACCACTAAGTGGAATTACTGGCGTCTGTGGAATTTTGCCCTTGACGGCATTACCTCATTTAGCTTTCTCCCTTTGAAAGTTTGGGGCTACGTTGGCTTAATCATATCTTTTATTTCCTTGCTTTACGCCGCTTATCTAGTTATTCGCACGCTGATAGATGGCATCGATGTTCCCGGTTATGCTTCGTTAATGGTAGCCGTACTGTTTCTGGGAGGCATTCAACTCCTGACCCTGGGAATTATCGGCGAATATCTAGGTCGCGTCTACGAAGAAGTTAAAGGGCGCCCGCTTTATTTGGTGCGAGAAAGTTATGGGTTTGACAACAATCAAGCCGCCAATCAAGTCAGCGATCTATCAGCGGCAGAAAGTGAAAAATAGTCAACTCGCTCGTTGAGATAAATTTTGAATTACCGCATTTTTAATGATTTATTTTGATTCCAACCTTTGCTAAAGTACGCTAACTAGGACTGATTGCTGTCATGTTAATCCAACGTTATGGCGAATTTATTACCAAGCCTACTGCCAAAACATTCAGTTCGCGGGGAATATTTTGGTTCAGTTTAAGCATGACTTTTGCCGCAACTTACGGACTGATAGCGCTACAGAAAGCCTTCAGGGCAGAGTACGTAATAGAGGACGATGTGCGGGTGTTTGTATTTTGGTTGCAGCAATTTTCAGATCCCGCCTTGCTGCCCAATGACTTTATAGTTGATTATTACAAATCCGTTACGCCACCAGGGTATGCTGCTTTTTATCAGGTGATGGCAGCTATAGGGATCAGTCCAATTTTGGTAAGTAAAATTCTGCCGTTATTTCTGATGCTGATTGCAACAAGCTACGGTTTTGCTTTCTGCATGGAAATACTGCCAGTACCAGCCGCCGGATTTATCGCCACATTGCTGTTAAACCAAAATGTTTGGATGAAAACAGTAATTACTAGCACGCCCAGAGGTTTTGTATATGCACTGTTGCCAGCTTTTGGCTATTATTTGTTGCGGCGATCGCTGATACCCTGTCTGGTAGTCATCATACTGGAAGGACTAATTTATCCCCCATTTGTATTCATCATCGCAGGAGTTTTAATCCTGCGGCTTTTGCGATGGGAGAATGGGCGCCCCTCTTTGTCGGAGGAACGGAACGATTATATTTTCTGCGCTGCTGGACTGGGGGTTGCTGCACTAGCGATGTTACCTTATGCATTAAGCTCGTCTCAATTTGGCCCCACGATTACAGCCGCCCAAGCAAGGGCAATTCCAGAGTTTGGCATAGACGGAAGATCCCCATTTTTTAGCGACGATCCTGTGGAATTTTTCCTCTATGGCTGGCAAAGCGGTCTGCTGAGTGCTGGGCCGTTTGAGCCTCGTTGGGTCGTCTGGACTGGGTTTTTATTGCCCATTCTGCTGCTATTTCCCTCTCGATTTCCCTTAGTGAGTCAGGTAAAAAGCGGCGTGACGGTGTTACTTCAGATGGCGATCGCATCCCTGGGCATGTTTTTTACCGCCCATGCCGTGCTGCTAAAGCTTTATTTTCCCAACCGATATACATACCATTCCCTGCGAATTTTAATGGCTTTAGCGGCTGGAATTGCACTGATATTGATCTTGGATGCGGTTCTCGATTGGGCAAGAGGGCAAACAAACTCTGGCCTCTATTGGAAACGTTTCTTAGCACTGGGAGCAACGATTCTCTTTGGGGCTGCACTTGTTTTTTATCCAGTCTATTTGAACTTGAGAAACTACAATTTCCCCAGACATCCTTATGGAGTTGTGGGTTCGGTGCCACAACTGTATGAGTTCTTTTCCAAACAACCCAAAGACATTCTCATCGCCTCTCTCTCGAATGAAGTGGATAATCTACCAACCTTTGCCAAGCGCTCTATTTTGGCAGGTTGGGAATATGCAAACCCCTATCATTTAGGCTACTATAACCAAATTCGCCAACGCCAAACCGATCTGATCCGCGCTCAGTACAGCGGCGACTTGGCAGAGGTAAAAACTTTTATTCAGAAATATGGGGTAGATTTTTTGCTTTTAGATCGCTCAGCCTTTACCTCTGAGTATCTGACTAAAAATCCCTGGTTCAAACAGTGGCGACCAATTGCCAAAGAGGTGCAAGCAAATTTGAAGCAGCGCGTTCCAGCTTTGTCTCGTGTCGTGCAGCGCTGCTCTGTTTGGCAGAATGAAAATTTAGTTTTTTTGTCAGCAGAATGTATAATCAAAGCTCCCTCTAAATAAGCGCAACTTGTTCTCACTCGTCTAAGGAATGCCACAGCCATGTCACAAAGTAATCAGCTAGCGCAAGGATTCGATTTGAAATAGGTTCACGTTATTAAAGACCCTCGTGGTGTTGAGCTAGTTAAGCTGATTGAAGTTAGTAAAAAATTTCCATGACAGCAGTATTAGGAGTTTTGCGTGTTGAATTTTAAAAGTGGCGTTTTCCTGCTTACAGTCGTCTGTATTATCGCTACAGGAGTGGGGGTTTACCTACTCGGAGGAATTGACCAAGCGCAGTTGCAAACTTGGCTAAAACAGGCGGGTGTATGGGCACCCGTTACTTATATCTTCCTCTATACAGTAGGAACGATATTAATATTGCCTTCAACGCCACTCAATCTCAGCGGCGGGGCGATTTTTGGCGCTTGGTTGGGTACGCTTTGGACTACAATTGCGGCTGTAATTGCTGCTGTAGTCGCTTTTGCTTTTACCCGCACGGTGGGGCGAGATTTAGTAGCGAAAAAATTCGCTGGGCGTTGGGAAGCAATGGATGCAGAAATGCGTCAGGGTGGATTATTTTATATGTTTGCAATCCGTTTGTTGCCGATTATTCCCTACGGTTTGGTTAATTTTGCTGCGGGGTTGACTTCGATTCGATTTCGGGATTATTTTCTCGGGACGCTTTTGGGTACGGTACCAGGAGTTTTGCCGTTTGTACTGTTAGGAAGTTCGGGTTTACAAGCGTTGAGAACTGGGGATGTTTTACCGCTGATGGGGGCGTTGGGTTTGACGGGTATACTTGTAGGCGGTGCGACTTGGTATCGCCGTCGCCGCAGCGATCCCCGAAAAGCTTTAGAAGAAAGCGAAGTCTCTAATTCGTTAAATCAAAGCGCTCCGGATATCGATCGAACTAAATAACTCAATTCTATCCCCTTTAAACACCAGTTAGCGAGGATTTCATGCTTTCAAAAGAACAACCAATTTATTACAATTGGTTACGATTTTTAATAATTATCCTGTTAGTGTTGGGCGTGTTTTTTCGATTTGCTAACCTGGATAAAAAACTCTACTGGAATGATGAAGTCGCTACTTCAATCAGAATTTCTGGCTACAGCTTTAAAGAAATTCAACAGTCAGCCTTGCAGGGTAATGAAATGACTGTAGAAGAGTGGCGAAAATATCAGTATCCCAATCCAGAAAAAGGTTTGGTTGATTTAGTTAAGGGTTTGGCAACAGAAGAACCTCAACTACCGCCTTTATACTTTGTATTAGCCCGATTTTGGGTGCAGTTGTTTGGTAATTCTGTGGCAGTCACCAGAAGTTTTTCTGCTGCGGTGAGTTTGCTGGCGTTTCCTTGCATTTATTGGCTTTGCAAAGAATTATTTGCCTCTCCACTAACCGGATGGGTGGCAATGGCACTGATAGCTATCTCTCCATTGCACCTCTTGTATGCCCAAGAAGCGCGACCTTTTAGCCTGTGGATAGTAACTATCTTACTCTCCAGCGCTGCTCTATTGCGAGCAATGCGGCTGCAAACAAAGTTGAGCTGGGGTGTTTATGCAGCTACTTTAGTATTGGGATTCTATACATATCTACTTTCCGGATTAGTCGCTATTGGACATGGCATTTACGCAATCGTTAACGAAAGGTTCCGCTTCACTAACCAAGTTAAGGCTTACCTGCTTGCCTCTTTAACTGGAACTATCATTTTCATCCCTTGGATAATTGCTATTTTGAGTGGTTTTTCAGAAGCTACCGAAACTACAGAATGGTCAAAGGAAAAAGTACACTTACCCGCTTTAATGAGGACGTGGATTTTAAATTTAAGCCGGTCTTTTTTTGATATCAATGAAAGTTTCCTGACTCGAAATTTATTAATTTATATATTCATTATAGTTTTGGTGGGATATGCAGTTTATTTTCTCTGTCGCCAAACTCCAAAGCAAGTTTGGCTATTTGTTTTAACCTTGATTGGAGTGACAGCGGTAGCTTTAGCACTGCCAGATGTAATTTCAGGCGGAAAACGTTCTGCTGTGATTCGATATCTGATCCCTTCATACCTGGGTATCCAAATCGCTATTGCTTACCTTCTTGCTACTAAGATATCCGCCTTATCTATGAAAAACTGGCAAAAAAAGCTATGGCAGATCGCGATGGTTTTCCTAATTTCTATGGGGGTTGTTTCCTGTGCAGTCAGTTCTCAATCAGAAACGTGGTGGAATCGGTATAGACAAACTTATCTTCCCGAAGCGACTAAGGTGATTAACCAAACTGAACGCCCGCTTGTGCTAGGTAATTGGTACAATTTATTGGGTCTGAGGTATGCAGTTAAACCGCAAGTGCGACTTGTATCATTTTATCTTCAACTTGTTGAGAAGAAGAAATCAAATCCGCTAAAAGAGGTTAGGGATGTATTTATATATCTTCCTCCAGACGGATTAAAAGAGTTCCTGGAAAAAAAGTATAACTATCGCCTAGTCAAGACTTACTCTTGGAAGGGTGAAACAGATCCTGTTAAAAAAGTTCAAACCACACTCTGGCAACTATCCAAAAAGGGCAAGGCTAATTCTGATAAGTAATTGCACATGCGATGAATTTAGAAACCCGGTTTTTCTCAAAAACCGGGTTTCTCCAACTTATGATTCTTTGGCGATTGCTGCCTTATATATAGGATACTGACCAAACTTCCCTAGTTTGGATAATTTAATTCCAAATCGTTGATTTCCTTTGCGAAATTTTAGCGCTTCAGGTTTGGATTCGGGAACTTTGCACTTGCGGTGGGGATAGCATACATAAATAAATGATTGATTCCCTTGCTCTGCTAAAGCACTGCCTAATTTTACCAATTTCTGGCTATCTTCTACCCTAAAAAATAGTTTATCTCCACTTAATCCTGGTTCTAAAGCTTGAGCTACAAATTGATGGGACATTGCGATCGCCTGATGTGGGTCTTTTCGCAAAAATTGGATCGCTGGGAAATAACCTTTATGAGTTTTATTTAAAAAAGCCGTGCCTGCAACTACGTTTTTATGAACTCCAATTACCAGCAGCATGGAAAACAGCAAGAAGCAGCCGTATTTTATCGCCGGTTTCGCTTTTAGTTGGATTAATTGTAACTCCTTGATTGCCACTAAGGAAATAATGGGAACTAAAACTAATAAGAATCGAGTTCCCCATTGCAATCCACCGGCAATTTGTTTTTGGGTGCTAACGGGAACAATCAAAGACACTCCGACGATAAAGAAGAAGCAGATTATATAGATTGCGGCAAGTTTTATGTTGAATCTTCTTTTGGCGACCGCAGCGATTACCAAATATATAACCGGGAAAAATGTTATCGGCAAGTATTCAAATATTGCCCTACTGAGTTCGCCAAAGTTTTTCCGCGCATCTCTTAATCTTTGCGCTAATGTTTGTTCTTCCACTACTTGAATTGCATGAATACCTAGAGGATGATTGTAAATCAATTTATTTGAGACAAAGAACAATGCGACTGTCACCACCATGCTGATGACAAAAATTTCTCGGTTTTTGGTTAGATAGTTGAGTTTCCCTAAGGTCAATCTTTTATTGATAAAATCCAGCTGCCTAAACTGATTTAAAGAGGCAAAATAAACTAGGGCAACGCCAAGTCCAACCAGGCAGAGAAATTCAGGTCTAAACCAGACGGCTAAACCAATTAAAACTCCACTTAATATGGCATCTTTTTTAGATAACCCTTGGGAATTGCCGGGAATTAATAAAGTAGAAAATCCGTGAAAAGCCAGCGCCACCGCAAGGCTATGTTCCCAATACATGGCACTGTACATCGATAAATGGGAAGCAAAAATAACAACAGCCAGACCAATAGCTGTGAGCAAGCTGTTGATTTTTAACCGACGGCACGCCCAATAAAAACTCAACCAGATTGCCCAAGTTGCTACGAGAGGAACTAGATAAAATCCTCGATATCCGAACAGGGCATAAAATGGCGCGGTAACTAGGGGAAATGTATAGGGGAATGTAATCCAATACTTGTCGTATAATTTATAAACAAAAGGGGTTTCAAACGGATACAAACCATTATTCCAAAGTTTTTGTACCCACGTTTGTGGAGGGGGGACTAAATCAAATCGCAACTGACCAGAACCCAGTTGCTTGGATAACAGAGCTTTCAGTCCAGCATCGCCGCTAAAAAATACATCTTCTGGAATTAGTAATTGCAAGTAAAGTGTAAATATAATTCCGGCAAATATGACCAGCCAAGGCAAGGCATGTTTCCCAATATTTATAATTTTCTCATTTGACTGTTTTTTCTCTTTATCCATTTTCCTATAACCTCTCCAACCAATAGTTTAACTCTAGTTGCTAATGGCTAATTGCTGATGGTAGCAGTTTTTCTGATTGAGCCATTAGCCATTAGCCATTAGCAGCTACTTTGGCTGCATTATACCTTTAAATAATTGAAAAAAATGTAAAGATTGATTTAAAACATTTGGAAATACCTCGTTAACGCGAGTAGGGAACATCAAGATCGTTATGGTTAGCACCAACAATTTTCTATGTTCCCGATAAAAGCTTAGCGCGCCCAGGGAGAAAAATCAGCTGCATTCCATACTAACAAACGCACCTGGGAGAGGATTTCCTGGCAAAATTGAGAAAGTGACAAGAGGGTTGGGTGGATGTGCCGTGACGACTAAAACTGTTGACACGATTTTGAACCGCGTCGTTGCAGGTTACGACTTATCGCCGGAAGAGGGAGTTTTTTTATTAAAGCAAACCGATGGGGATGCCTTAGGGGCGATGCGGGAAACTGCGGACCAGATGCGGGAGCGCATCGCTGGCAACACCGTCACCTACGTCATCAACCGCAATATTAACTTCACCAATATCTGCGAGCAACATTGTAATTTTTGCGCTTTCCGGCGGGATGCTGGGGAAAAGGGCGCTTATTGGTTAGATTGGGCGCAAATTCTCGAAAAAGCAACCGATGCGGTAGCGAGGGGTGCAACCGAAATCTGTATGCAGGGAGGACTCAATCTCGACGCCAAACTCAACGGCGCTTCCTTGCCTTATTATCTGCGCTTGGTGGAAACGATCAAAAACGAATTTCCCCAACTGCACCTGCACGCCTTCTCCCCCCAAGAGGTGCAATTTATTGCCAGAGAAGATGGACTGTCGTACTCTGAAGTCATTGCTGCCCTGCGGGATGCTGGAGTCGGTTCGATGCCTGGAACCGCAGCAGAAGTCCTGGACGACGAAGTGCGGCGCATCCTTTGTCCGGAAAAAATCGATACCGCAACTTGGCTAGAAATCGTCGAGACAGCGCATAAACTCGGCGTACCGACAACCAGTACCATGCTTTCCGGTCACATTGAAACGCCAGAACAGCAGATAATCCATTTAACTCGGTTGCGAAGTCTGCAACAAAAGGCGCTACAAAGCGGCTACCCAGCTCGCTTCACCGAATTCATTTTACTGCCCTTTGTCGGTCAGGAAGCCCCGAAACCCTTGCGCCGCCGCGTCGGACGAGATCAACCAGTTTTAGAAGACGCCCTGGTGCTGACTGCCGTAGCGCGGCTGTTTTTGGGAAAATGGATACCCAACCATCAACCCAGCTGGGTCAAACTTGGTCTAGAAGGTGCAAAATTAGCCTTGAGATGGGGTTGTAACGACATCGGCGGTACTTTAATGGAAGAGCATATTACTACGATGGCTGGGGCGGTGGGCGGTACTTGTATGGAAGTGGAAACCCTGCAAGAGGCGATTCGTTCCCTGGGGCGTCCTTACAAACAACGGGATACACTTTATAACATCGTCGAGCGATCGCGTCAGGAGGCGGGTTTATAACAATGGTCGATTATGGTTATAGATGGTTGTTGACATCCTCTCCTGCCTGAAGTCAGGAGATTCCTAACCTCAAACATTTAGGTTCCCAAGCTAATCGCTGCCCTTTCGAGTTGCCCCTACTTAGGTCTTACACGATTATGTCCCAACCGAGAACACTAGAATATCACTTGCTATCTAGACTCCCACTGAGGGTTGGCTCTCTGAGCCTTTTCTTTATTTCAGAAGAGATTTGCGTATGCCCTAAGCTATCTGGATTACTCCAAATTGTTTTTCTCAAATCATTCAGCCTGGGTGAAGACTTACTGCACTGTTTAACGAGTTATAGTTGCTCGTGGTCAAATCTATTTTCCCAGCTGTCGTGTGGCACTGTTTGGAGCATATTTGTCGGGCAGGTCTTGGCGGATATCCTACCTGAGACCAACTAAATTATGGCAGAAGTTGTGGAGAAAGTCGTCCTAGAAGGACGAGGCTTTAGACCCAATTTTTTGGTAAAACCCGCCCCTACAAAACTGAAAAATCGCCAAGTTTGCAATTAGCGATTGACCCATGAAGAAAAAAAAGAAACCGTCGTTGCTGCTATCGTTGGGGGTAGCTGCGTTCTTGATTGGTGGTGGCGCTGCTACCTACTGGTTATTGGTGCAAAAACAACCAGTTTTGGGATTGCCCCCTGGTGCTAATCTGATTCCTAAAGATGCCTCGATCGCGCTTTCTGTCTCCACCGACCCCAACCAATGGCAGCAATTGCGGTCATTTGGTACGCCACAAACCCAAGCTGCTTTTGCCAAGACTTTGGGGCAGTTGCGCGATCGCTTCCTCTCCTCCAACGGCTACAATTACCAGCGGGATATCCAACCTTGGGCAGGTAAAGAAGTAACTTTTGCTTATTTGCCAACCCAACAAACAAATCCCACCCAGTCATCCTCAACCCTAACCCCTCCTAGCACTAACTCCAATCAACAGTCGGTAGTGATGATATTGCCGATTGATAACCCCCTGCAAGCTAAACAGGCATTAGAACCGACTAACAGTCCCCTGCAACAGGGAAAATGGATTAGCCGCACCTACAAAGGCATCGAAATCAAAGAAACCAAAACCGGAGACGCGCTCAATATTGCTTCTACTCAATATTCAGCAACTGTACTCGATCGGCGTTTCTTAGTCGTTACCACCAATCCAAAAGCTACCGAAAGAATAATCGACACCTTCGGTAGTAGCGAATCTCTGGCAAACACTCCAGGCTTTAGAGAAGCTTTGGGTAAAATAGAAACCGAGCGACCTTTTGCTAGATTATTTATCAACGTACCAGTAGCCGCCGCCGCTGCTATCAATTCCCAACCGCAACTTTCTGCCCAAAATATAGCCCAAATTCAACAACAAGGCTTAGCAGCAACCATGACAATTAAACCAGAAGGGTTGCTGTTTAAAAGTATTTCCTGGCTTCAACCGAATAGCGACAAAAAATATGCGGTGAAAACCGAAGCAGTTAAAATGTCCAACCGCCTACCCGCCAACACCCTAATGATGATGTCTGGCAGCAATTTACAGCGATTTTGGCAAGATTACATCCAAGAAGCCCAATCAAATCCCCTAACGCCATTTAAACCAGAACAAATTCGCAGTTCAGTTAAAAAATTTACCAACTTGGATTTAGAAAAAGATTTACTTTCCTGGATGTCAGGAGAATTTTCTTTATCTTTAGTGCCTTTGCCACAAGACAACTCGAATTCAGGAGAAAATCAATCGGCAGCGAACCCCGCACCGGGTTTAATATTTATGGTAAAAGCCAGCGATCGCGCCGCCGCCCTTACAACGATCCAGCAGATCGACCAAGTAATGAGCAATCAAAATAAATTCAAAGTAGAAAAAACAACCATAGGCAATAAACCAGTCACAAATTGGATTGCACCCGATCGAGAATTAACAATTACCCAAGGTTGGTTAGATGAAAACGTTGCTTTCTTGTCATTAGGAGGAGGGGTTACCAACAGGATTGTCCCTCAACCCAAGACAACTTTGGCTCAAAGCGATCGCTTCCGCAACACAGTCCCCTTAGAACTAAAATCCAACAACGGTCATTTCTACCTCGATGTTGAACGTTTAGGCATAGACAGTACAGCTAGATTCTTAACCTTTTTATTCCAACTTTCCACAGATCCCAACACCCAAAAAACCCTGACAAATCAACTTTTACCAATTCGCGGTATCGGAGTTACCGCCGCCGTTAGCGATGAACGCAGTACCCGCTTTGATATCTTCGTATCGCTGAAAAAAGCCGGAGTTCCCAAACCTTTACCCAGTCCTACCCCCGAACGCTTTTCTCAGCCATCTCTTTAGAGAGTAACTCAAGTTGCTAGTTATCTCCAATAGGTAGCTAATGGCTGGTTAATGGCTCGCTGCAAAAAAATGCTAGATTAGCAATTAACTATTAGCTATTAGCAAAGACCAATGGAAAGAAACCGGGTTTATGTGAAAAATTCAGGACTGACGCACAACGAGGCCAGAAACCCGGTTTCGACCGTCGATCTCTGGTTGCCAAACCAACGATTTTTCGGAGAAACCGGGTTTCTGTGAAAAATTGTTGAGCAAGGAAAGAGATCTAGGTCGAAACTTTGGTGATGGTATCGCTAAACCCGCCCCTACTTGCGTTAATAGGAAGAGGGGCGATGAGAAAAAATAAAGCCTGAAAATAAATTTCAGACTGTAGGGAACATTCTGGATACAATACTAAAACATCGATTGGGGAGAACACTGTATGGATCTGGTTTTACTCCAGAACTGGCTGGATAATACAAGCTTCGCTGTCTTATTTATTACCATGCTGATCTATTGGGGAGGCGCAGCATTCCCCAACATCCCGTATTTACCAGCTTTGGGGACAGCCGGGATGGCGATCGCCAACCTCTGCATTGCTGCTATGCTAGGGTCGCGCTGGCTAGAAGCCGGTTATTTCCCCTTAAGCAACTTGTATGAATCCCTATTTTTCCTAACTTGGGGAATTACAACAATTCACTTAATCGCCGAAAATATGAGCCGTTCGCGCTTAGTCGGGGTCGCGACGGCACCTGTGGCAATGGGTATTACTGCATTTGCCACCATGACTTTACCTTCAGAAATGCAGTCAGCAGCGCCCCTAGTACCTGCCTTAAAATCGAATTGGCTGATGATGCACGTCAGCGTCATGATGCTGAGTTACGCCACCTTAATGGTAGGTTCATTGCTGGCGATCGCATTCCTATTCGTGACGCGGGGACAAAACATCGAACTGAGGGGTAGTTCAGTCGGTACAGGAGGCTTTCGGAATAACCACTATAAATTGCGCCGCGCTGAAGAAATAGTTTCCCAACCCACAGGCACTACAATTGAACAACCAGCGGATCGCAACGGCAGCGCCAAAACAGCCGTTCTCAGCCCCATACAAACCGCCCCAGCGCAAAAACTCAAACCATCCGAACCCCTTTCACCCCAACGCCTAAACCTAGCCGAAACCCTAGATAACATCAGCTACCGCATCATTGGACTAGGTTTCCCCCTACTCACCATCGGCATTATCGCCGGTGCAGTTTGGGCAAACGAAGCTTGGGGTTCATACTGGAGTTGGGACCCCAAAGAAACCTGGGCATTAATCACCTGGCTAGTCTTTGCCGCCTATCTCCACGCCCGCATCACGCGCGGTTGGCAAGGGCGTCGTCCCGCCATTTTAGCAGCAACTGGCTTCATTGTCGTCTGGGTTTGCTACCTCGGCGTCAATCTCTTAGGTAAAGGATTGCATTCCTACGGTTGGTTCTTTTAATACCAAACGAATGAATTCGCGGCTACACATGCATAGCCTAACGACTAAAGTCGCGGCTACACAGACAAAGTCCGCCTGCGCGGACTAACTAACTTCAAGCATGCGTAGGCAGGCTTTGTTTGTATAGCCGCGACTTCAGTCGTTGGGTGTCGGGCATTTTTTGATTTGAGAGCGATCGCTTTCATTTATTGCCATCTAAATAAGTAAAGAAAAAAATTGACATGAACAATAAATTTGAGCCACTGAACAGTGAAGATGCAGTTTTGTCTTTAGAAAACTCTCAAGAGCGAGTTTTAATTCATGAACCTATGTTTAAAGTAGGTAAATTGCTCAAAACAATGAAATCACGGTTAATAGAAGTAGACGTTAACTCTTTGGAAAAAGATGAAAATTGGGTAAAACAAAAGAAAAAGTGGCTAGGTGAGGGTGTAATTTGTGAAGTAATGAAGCCTGGTGGTAACTGGCAAAAAGGCAAAGTCAGAGTAAAAATAACTATGGAATTTTGCCCAGATGAACCGCTCAACCAACCCTCCCCTCTAGACGATCTGCGTCAAAAAATACAAGAAACACAAAACTAAAACCTCTCTTTCTTCTCTTCCTTGGCGTTCTACCCTTCGGGAAGCCGCTACCGCGTCTATGGCGTCTACCCTACGGGAAGCCGCTGGCGCGTCTATGGCGGTTCAATTCAAAAATGACCTCACACACTACTTGGACACCCCTCCACGCGCAACTACATCGCACCCTGCGACAACGTCAAATATTGCCAAAAAACCAACAATTATTAATAGCAGTATCCGGTGGACAAGATTCACTTTGTTTGATAAAATTACTATTAGACTTACAATCAAAATGGCAATGGCAATTAGGAATCGCCCATTGCGATCATCGCTGGCGTCCAGACTCAGAAGCTAACGCCAACCACGTAGAAGAACTAGCTAAAAATTGGCAATTACCCTTCTACAAACTTTCAGCAAATCAAGTTTTGAACGGTGAAGCAGCAGCGCGACAGTGGCGCTATCAAGCTTTGAGTGAGATCGCGCAATCCCACAACTACCCCTACATCGTCACCGGACATACCCAGAGCGATCGCGCCGAAACCCTACTTTACAACCTTATGCGCGGCAGCGGCGCAGATGGCTTGCAAAGCCTCACCTGGGTTCGCCCCTTAACTGATAACATCAAGCTAGTGCGCCCCCTCCTAGAAGTCACCCGCGCCCAAACAGCCCAATTTTGCCAAGACATGCAGCTTCCGGTTTGGCAAGATTCCACCAATCAAGATTTAAAATACGCCCGCAATCGCATCCGCCAGGAATTAATACCTTATTTACAACAACACTTTAACCCGCAAGTCGAGCCAGCCTTAGCTCAAACAGCCGAACTTTTACGCGCAGAAGTCGATTATCTGGAAAAAGCTGCTTCGGCGCTGTTACAAGAGGCTATGGAGGAGAGGAGACTAGGAGTAGGGGAGACTACTTTATGCTTAAATCGTTCGCTCTTGCGTAAAGCACACCTTGCCCTGCAACGGCGAGTGATGCGGCAGTTTCTACAACAAACTTTACAGATGGCACCCAGTTTTGAGCAGGTAGAAAAAATTACCGCTTTGATTACAGCCCCGAATCGCTCGCAAACCGATCCGTTTTTGCAGGGAGCTTTCGCGACGGTGGACGGTAACTGGATCTCAATCCAAAATCCCAAATCCCAAATCTAAAATCAAGAAGCTGCCAGTTGTTTTGCTTGGTTAGTTAGGCTCATGAGAATTCCTCCCATTTCGCCAACAGCCCAACTTTGATAGTTACCGACTTCCTGAATATGATTGAGCGTGCCGGAAGTCGCTTCTAACTTCTGGCGCAGTTCGTTTAGCTTGTCCTGGACTGGCTGTAACATTTCCTCGTATACTCGCACGCGACCCCACAGTTCTGCGGCTGCGGCGCGCTGAGATTGTAAATTCTGATCGAGCTGTTTTAATTCTTGACGCTGGTGTTCCTGTTCTTGCGCCTGATGGTCGATCATCCCTTGAGCTTGCTGAATGCTCGAGCGCATCTGATCTATTTCTCTTTCCAGCTTTTGCAGTTGCTCAGCTTGTTGTTGCCGCATAGTTTCTAACTGCCTCAAAACTGGACCGAGATCGATTTTTTGGTTATCTCCACCCTCTTCATCTTCCTGTCCTTGCCTACGGCGCAACACTTTTACGTGTTGGGTGAAAATTTCTTCCCGTTCCCGCAGCGTGCGGAGACAACCCATATAGGATTCTTCCAGCATTTGGTAACTGTCTTGCTCGTCAGAGATATCGCCTTGCAGCTGTTGACGTTCCTGTTCGCTAGCTTTTTGAATTTGCTGTTGCAGTTCATCGATAGCCTGCTGGCGTAATTTGAGTTCCTCTTCTTGGTCGCTGACAAAGCGCTTAGCTTTTTCCAACTCTTGCTGGCGGTTTAGTACAATTGCTTGCAGGTCACCCACGGGCATCCGCTCTAGGGCAGCAATATCGATTTGGGCGCTAAGTTTAACATCAGTAGACATCGCTACTAGACGCTGAACCTCTTGAATTAAATCGTTTTGGCTTCGCAAGGCGAGACTGAGGGATTGAGCATACTCCTGCTTGGTAGCCAGAGTATTTTGCAGCCCCTTTAACTCCGAGCGTCTGGTCATCAGAGAATCCTGAGCTTGCTGCCAATTAGCCCAACGCTCTTGGATCTTGGCGGCACTGCGGTCTACATCTGCTTGCTGTTGGGAGGCTGCTCCCCGTTTTTGCTCGAGTTGTTGCCAGTGTTGGTCTAGTACAGCTTGTTGTGCCGCCACCGTCTCGAAGGCGAAATTTAACTGTTCCAATACTGGTTCTGGGGAGGCGATCGCACCAGACAAGTTATTGAGTATCTCCTGAATTTGGGCTGCCTGATGCTCGTCCAGTGCTGCCGCTTTAGTTTGTTGCACTTGGGACTGACGCTCTTCCAAGCGCCGCATCTCACCCCGCAGATGCTCCCAAGCGCCCTCTAGCTCGCGACGATTGCGATCTATTTCTTCCCGCAGTCGCTCTGCTTCCTCGCGAGCGCTGTTAATTTCCTGCCGTTGTTGCTCGAGCCGTTCAAACTCATCTTCCATTTGCTCGAGCTGTTCTTGCCGTGCTTGAATTTCCATTTCCCGGCGATTTAGCTCCTGAGCCTGATAGGTTAGAGACTCCTTCCACTGTTCAATTTCTTCTTCTTTGGTTTTATATTTTTCTTGTTGCCGCGAATAATTTTGCAAAATCCCGACTAGCTGACGCCCCGACTCAATCCGCTGCACCTGTCGATTTGACGTCAGCTCCACTAACACCAGTCCCCCATCGCCAAATTTGTTTGCTTCTTCAGGCGCGGGAATCACCTCATCACCGGGTACTGGACTCCATTGCTCCCCCCGCTGACAGGCCAGCAGTTTAAGATCGGCCTTGCTGCCCCCAAAAACGCCACCGCTTTTCTTTTGTACTTCTGCTAGATACAGCACACCGCTTATCCTCTTGATGTGTCAAACGAGCAACGAGCCATAGCTCGACCTTCCCCGGATATTCAATTTTTGTCTGACTAAACATAGTTTAGGTAGACAAAGGCATTAAAACAATCTGGGCTTACTTGTCAACGACCTGCGCTACGAGGCGCGCCACTGAAATCACCAGATGACTAACTCAAGCAGCGAAGAGCCTCTATTGTGCAAGACAAAACTTACTCAAATCGAGCATTGCGCTTAATTCGACGTTTGCTTCCTGCTTCAGCCAAGGGAGCCAGCTCCTTCTTGTCCACAGGCGTAAATTCCGCGCTTGCCGCACGTACTCTATCTTTTGGGGCATTTTCTAGGTTTTGAGCCGCATTTAAATCGCGATCGATAGAAACGCCACACTTGTTGCATCTATAAACGCGCTCTTTCAAAGGCATCTGCTGAACATTGCCGCAGCAAGAGCATGTTTTGGACGAGGGAAACCATCTATCAACCAGTTCTAATTTAGTACCAAAAAACGACGCCTTATAGCTCAACATCCTACGGAATTCATACAATCCCAAGCTCCCAATAGCATCAGCTAACTTTTGATTAGCTATCCTGCCTTGGACATTCAAATCTTCAATCCGAATGTTGTAGTACTTAAGGCTTATGTCAGTCGTGATTTTCTGCAAAAAGTCTCGCCTGATCTTAGCAACCCGGGCCTGTCTTCTTGCCAATTTTTGGTAGTACTTCAAAGCATTGTTCGATGCTTTGATTCCTTGGCTGCGGTTACCCAATCGCTTGTTCCGGTTGCGCCACTGTTCCTTACTTAGCTTGGTTAGAGCTTCTTTGATAGATTGCGGCGCAAAGATTTTGGAGCCATCTGACAAGGTAGCAAAGCATTTAACCCCCAAGTCAATGCCAACTGATTGAACCCGATGTATAACTGGTGGAACCTTGTCAATATCCAGCGCGAATGAGACAAACCATCTCTCGGCTACCCTCGAAATAGTAAATGTTTGGCAAGAACATAAAAATGGAATTGGTTGTTTTAGCCTGAATTGTCCTAGACCTGGGATGTTTATCTTCTTGCCTGGATAAAGAACTTGACGGTTTGTAAACGGAACCATCGGTTCACCCTTGGCGGGATACACTCCTGCCTTTTTTAAAACGTTAAAACTGTCACCTCGTTTTTTTGACTTTAATTTAGGAAAACCAGAAGTACCTTTGCGCCATCGGTCAACAGATGAAGCTAAGTTTCTTAATGCTGATGAATAGATGGCTGATGGATATTGCTTCATCCAAGCGTATTGGGGCAAGGTTTTGACGTGGTTGGTAAAGACCTTTTCGATTTGGGTTAAACGCTTCGATTCACTAGCTTTGACGCCCTCGAATCCCCAGGAAGAGGTAAGCAATGATAGGCCGAAGTTGTAAACTAAGCGGCTAAAACCAGCACTTCCGGCTAGGAATGACCTCTGTTTGTTGTTAAGTTTTAATTCCAACTTCAGGCTGTACATCGTTGTTGCTTAGCGGGAGTGCGTGAGAGGGAAATGTTCACGATTAAGCGAGATAGGTAGATAATTCGCTACTTGGTACTACGTCTTACTTCCCTAAGCGACGACAGTTGCTCCCTTGCTGGGGAAGAGAATTTGCCATCAGGGAAATGAGAAAATGGTTTACAACAGATTTACCCAGAGGGGACGGAGCGTAACATGGTGTTGGCAGCTAGGGTCAACTACCCCATCCCATTGGGTATGGAGCTTCTACCTTGAGCGGGAAACGCCTCGTCCTATTGCTAAGATATCGTCTGACATTCCCTCCAGTAGCAGGAGTCCTAGTTCCTGGGACCCAAAACTTTTTGCTGTCACATATACCTATTAGCTGAGCGAGCGCGTATGGCATTGATGTACAAGCACTTGTTGATTTTAGCACAAATCTATTGGATATTCCTCACCTGGGACGTGTCTGTCCTACAGATCCCAATTGGTCGGGGTGGGACTCGTGACCAGCAAAAATCTATCTTTACCGCATAGCGTATGGGGAATTACGCAAAATTTGTTAAATTCTAACCTAGACTGAATAGGTCCAGATTGGTTGGGATTTTGCCATACCCAAGCAAAAAAAGTCAGCAAAAAGGCGCTGGCAACAAGCTGGCAACTGAAGGCTGACCAATACAGTTTTTAGGAGAACCTTTAAGTTCCATGCAGGGGACGTTGAATGAAATTGATATCCGCAGTATCCTGCAACTGATTGAGTTAGGTCAGCGAACGGGTTACCTGGAAGTAGAGGCATTTGGCCTGCACCGGGATTCCAAGTCGAGACTGGGGGAGCGGTTTTGGTTTGTCTTTTTCCTCAACGGTCAAATTGCTTATGCAGCAGACAGCAACAGCAGTTTATCGCGGTTGCGGGACTACGTGCGGCGCTATCGGGTAGACGTGACCCTAAACAGCAAGATCGTTCCGGCAATTGCTTCTACCAATGCGCCAGAATACGGCTACCTTTGGGCTTTGCTAGAAAACCACGTCCTCACCCCAGCTCAAGGACGTAGCATCCTGCAAAGTATGGTCAAAGAAACCCTATTTGACCTGCTGAGCTTACACAACGGGTCATTCATGTTTGAAATTGGCCCAGCTTTAGCACCGCAACTGATGACCTTGGAAATTGGCCCAGTGGTGGCGAAAATTATGAAACAGGTGCAGGAGTGGAAGCAGTTTCACCCCCACATCCAATCTCCCGACCAGTGTCCGATCGTTGCCGATGCTGCCAAGCTACGCCAAGCTCTGCCAGAAAATACTTTTAAAATATTGGAGCATTGGGCAGACGGCAAAACTTCGATTCGCCGAATGGCCCGCTATTTAAATCGAGAGATTTTACCAGTGGCACGAGCCATCTATCCTTATGTTAAGCAAGGCTGGGTGCAACTGCTCTATTCCGGCCCGGTGGCGACGGCGACTGGACGAGAATTAGCGCTGTTTGGAGAAACCGGCAGCAAAAGCATTGTCTTTATTGATGATGGCGTTGCCACTTGTAAAGCCGTAGAGTATACCCTAAAACAGCACGGTTATGCCGTTGCTGCGATCAGCCATCCTGTGAAAGCGTTGAGTCTGGTGTTTGAAATCAAACCCGATTTGATCCTGTGCGACATTGCCATGCCAGAACTAGACGGGTACGAAATTTGTGCGATGTTACGCCGAGCAACCGCGTTTCGACAAACACCGATTATCATGCTGACCAGCAAAGACGGGTTTATCGATCGAGTCAAAGCGCGGATGGTAGGGGCGACTGACTACCTGACCAAACCGTTCGGTGACAGCGAGTTATTAATGCTGGTAGAAAAATACGTCGGCTCTGCCGATGCTGCTAAAGCTAAAACCGATCGAGAGTCAATTAATGAGATAGAAGAGGAGATAGGAGCCATTGACAATTCCCATGCCTAAAAGAAGGGATTTGTGGGTTGCAACTCTGTTGCGTTCCGTACCACCGACTCTAGCACCCGACTTTCAACCCTGACCCATTGCCAGTCTGGTCACAACAAGTTATTGCGGAATTACTTATGCTAAGGGATCTAATCTCCAAAGGTTTGGCAAAAGCACAGATGTACGTACAGCAGCAGATAGCAATGCTAATCGATGATTTTAAGCCAAGAACATTCACTTTACCAAGTCTGGCGCAGATTAACTCAACTCGCTATCCCAAGACGGCTTGTAGCCCCAGAACCCAATCTGGGGCTGGCCTTGGGGGAGTAGCTTTGACTTGAGCGGCGATCTTTTCGTCAAGGATTCAAGCTACTTTAGTTCCATATCGGCGAAAAGGGTTAACCCTAAAAAAGCGTTCTTGTTAACAATTGTTAAAGCAGCAGGTAGGGGGGAACTTATGAGTACAGTTCTGGTTGTGGAAGACAGTGTAAGTCAACGAGAGATGATCAAAGACCTTCTGAAAGGAAGTGGGTTAGATGTAACCCTAGCCAGCGATGGTCTGGAAGCACTCGAACAAATTCAGGGTCATCGTCCTGACTTAGTGGTTTTGGATATTGTGATGCCCAGAATGAATGGCTATGAGGTCTGCCGACGGCTGAAGGCAGACCCCAAAACCCAGAACGTGCCGGTAGTAATGTGTTCTTCTAAAGGGGAAGAATTCGACCGCTACTGGGGGATGAAACAGGGAGCAGATGCGTACATTGCCAAACCTTTTCAGCCGAAAGAACTGATTGGAACGGTCAAACAACTGTTAAGAGGATAAATAAAAGCTTATGGTTGGAAATCCGGATTTTTTAACGGGCAGAGGCGCTGACCAAGCTCCGGAGTTCCAGGAACTTGAAACTCCTGAAGGTGAGCTGCACTTGCGATTTTATGTTTCTCCGGAGCAGGAGTTTGCACTGCCTGCAACGGGAATCAAAGAGGTGCTTTCCCAGCCACCAGACCGGATTACGCCAATTCCCAATGCATCGCCGTTGCTATTAGGAACGGTGAACTTTCGGGGACGGGTAATATGGGTGGCGGACTTGGGGCAGTTTCTGGGAGAGCCAACGTTGTTGAATACCGACCGACCGGAAATTCCCGTGATTGCGGTGGAAGACGGAGACACAATGTTAGGGTTAGCAGTTGACCAGATCGTGGGTATGGATTGGCTGGACGCGGATTGGCTCCAGACGCGCAACAGCGCCCCTGACAGTATGGAACCATTTCTGCGCGGGGAGTGGGTGTTAGACGCTGAAACTAATCAGTGCCTCCGACTCCTCGATCCGGTAAAAATCCTCAGATCGGCAAGGTGGGCAGCTTAAAAAAACAGACAATAAAAAAGAAAATCTCAACTAACCACTGCCGCTGTATCTTAGGCTAGCTGTTTCTTTTTAATCCAAGACTATTAACTTTTGACTTTATTTGGAGGAGGCAAATGGCATCCAAAACAGATTATGGGCAGAAATATCTCCAGGCTCAAACAGCCTACATGCAAGGCGATTACCAAGATGCGGCGGAAATAGTCGATCAACTGGTGCAGGATTTCCCAGAAGATGCAGGCATCCGTCTGCTGCGGGGTCATATTTACTGCGACTTGCAGCAGTACGACGCAGCGAGGGAAGAATACGAGAAAGTCCTATCGCTGACGGATAACCAGGAGTACGTCAATTATGCCAACAACGGTCTGGCTTACGTTAATCAAAGCGAAACGCCGAGGGGGGCACCTGTAGAGCCTGGGAATTTGGAAGATATTGATGATAGCTTTCCACCCGAGGTAGATTATCAAGACTTCGCCCAGCCAGGGATGAATAATTGGCAAAATCTAGGAGATGCAAACCCAGGAAGTTATGTAGACCTGGGCGGTTTGGATCTCGATAGCGTTGATGATACCGAAAATACACCGGGGTTAGACCAACCGTTTGCCAATCCTTTCGGCAGTTCGACTTCACCCTATGCGCCTTCTGGGTTAGAAGGACAAACAGAGGGATTGGACAATCCATTTGTCGATGACTACGGCTCCTACAGGGATAACGCCGCGCGGTCGAATTTGTACCAGGAATCCTCGCCAGGATTAGGGTCATCGGATTTGTTTTCGATGGATGAGGAAGACTTTAACTGGAACAACGATGCAGCGCGAGCCCAGTGGAACGAGTCTTCCCCGTTCGGAGCCTCGTCAAACGATGAAGAAACGCAATTTTACCAATCGGCGAAACATTTTGAACCAACGATCGCGCCCCTAGAAGACGAACCCCCCGCCATAGACGATACCGGACCTTTGTCCCTGTGGCATTCGAGTGACTTGGGAACGCCCCATACCGGCGGTGACACCAATGGCTACCACGAACCTCCCTCCACCAAACGCCAAGTGGGTGAAGATGAAACCGTATTACTGGGAGAGGAAGAGCCATACGAAGCGCCAAGAACGGGTCAAGCGCCTTCGCGGTGGAGTTCCCCGATGACATCCAACGGCTTTAACGCCACCAACAACTTTGATGCCAGGGTTTTCGATTCAGCCTTTGATGAAGATACAAAGGCTGAATCGACTCAGGGGTCAGAGGGAATGGGGTCGGGGAGTACAGCTTTCGATTTTGACGAATTAGACTTTGACGATGACGATCTGGGGAATATCCCGGATTTTGACATGCCTGAAAATTCAGCAGGCTTCTCGGCAGCTACGACTAATTCTGGGTTTAGTTTAACGACAGGAAGCAGCACCCAGGGTACGGGGGGCTCGGCAGATATAAGCACCGGAAGCGATCGCTCGACCTTTGGCGACGAAGAGTTTCTCCTACCAGGAGCAACGGATCAAGTCCCCAGCTTTACCCAGGGGGATAGCCGCCACATCGAACCTACGGTGACGGTCGAGCAAGGTTGGCTGGCTTTCTTAGAAAACGCACCTTTGCGAAGAAAGCGGCTAATCGCGGCGGGTGTCGTGGGGATCTCATCGGCGATCGCTGTGGCGGCGATCAGCTTCACCAGCCAAAACGTGTTTTTTAGATCGAGCAATAGAGAAGTCCTGGGACAGTTGCAATGGACTGGCTTAGCAATGGCTGGAGTCGCAGGCGTCGCTAGCTGTGCCACCACCCTTGCGATCGGCGGACTGATCGAAAAGCAAGTCCGGCGCAGCACCGAGGAGTTGCAAAACCAATTCGATGCCGTCTGTGGGGGCAACCTCGCGGTTCAAGCAACGGTGTACTCCGAAGATGAATTGGGACAACTGGGTGCTGGCTTCAACCAAATGACCCGCGTTATGCTCACCACCATGAGCGAGGCGCAACGGAAAGCTGAAGAGCAAGAACAGGCCAAAGAAGACTTGCAACGCCAAGTGATCCGGCTGCTGGACGATGTGGAAGGCGCAGCTAGAGGGGACTTGACCGTGCAAGCCGAAGTCACCGCCGACGTGTTGGGAGCCGTCGCCGATGCCTTTAACTTAACGATTCAAAACCTGCGGGATATCGTGCAGCAGGTGAAAGACGCCGCCCGCAAAGTGAATAAAAACGCATCGGATAGCGAAAAATTCGCGATGGGTCTCTCGGCTGACGCCCTGCGGCAAGCCGAAGAACTCGCGGTCACCCTCAATCAAGTCCAAGTGATGACCGATGCGATTCAACGGGTCGCCGACGGCGCCAAACAAGCCGAGGAAGTGGCTCGCACCAGTGCCGCCACCGCGCTCAAAGGCGGCGAAGCCGTAGAACGAACCGTCGCGGGGATTTTGAGCATTCGGGAGACTGTAGCAGAAACGACGCGAAAAGTCAAGCGATTGGCAGAATCTTCCCAAGAAATTGCCAAAATAGTCGCGTTGATCGCGACTATTGCCTCCCGCACCAACCTGTTGGCGCTCAATGCTAGCATTGAGGCGGCTAGGGCAGGAGAAGCAGGCCGGGGGTTTGCAATCGTGGCAGATGAAGTACGGCAGCTGGCAGACCGGGCAGCGAAAGCGCTCAAGGACATCGAACAAATTGTGTTGCAAATCCAGAGCGAAACTTCATCGGTGATGATGGCAATGGAAGAAGGCACCCAGCAGGTAATCGAAGGTACCAAACGGGCAGAACAAGCCAAGCGCGCCCTCGACGACATCATTCAGGTGTCGAATCGGATCGACGCCCTCGTGCGCTCGATTACTGCCGATACCGTGGAACAGGCGGAAATCACCCGCAACGTGGCTCAGGTGGTGCAATCAGTGGAACTGACCGCGCAAGAAACCTCTCAAGAAGCTCAGCGCGTATCGGGTTCGCTGCAAAACCTGGTCGGCGTCGCCCGCGACCTGTTGACCGGGGTCGAACGGTTCCGAGTGGACGTGACAGAACGGTAGAGGATCTGAGGTCAAGCAGTCATGAGTCAGAAGCAGCTTTCCCGTAAAAGCTGTTATTTCCCTTTAAAATCTAAACTCTAAAACCCAAAATAGAACTATGCTGCCTGAACAACAACAGCGCATTTTGGGCTACTTCATTGAAGAAGCCAAAGATCACCTCAACACGATCGAGCAAGGGTTGCTGGCGCTGCAAAACACGATCGACGACCCGGAAATGTTGAAGGAAGTATACCGTGCCGCTCACTCGATCAAAGGCGGAGCAGGGATGCTCGGTCTTAGCAGCATCCAAAAAACGTCTCACCTGTTAGAAGACTGTTTCAAGATCCTGGAAGGCAGTCCGGTGCGAGTTGACCAAAAGCTGGAGTCCCTGTTCTTGCGAGTGTTTGATACGCTGCAATCCCTGATAGAACAACTGCAAGGTCCTTTTGGTTTAACCGAGGACGTCGCCGCCAGTTTGATGTCAACAACGGCACCCGTCTTTAGCGAACTGCAACAACACCTAGAAGTTCTGACCAAACAGCCAGTAGGCGGCGTCAAAGTGCCAGCTGTAGCCGCAGCAGCGAAGGAAAAAGATCAGATCCAGGTGGCGTTTAAACAAGAGGTGATGGAGCATCTACGGCAGATGTTGCAGCTATTTAAGCCACCCCAGTGGCCCAACAGTCGGGAGGATCTGGTGTCGCGCTGTAGGCAATTGCAGGAACTGGGGTCTCGGTTTAACCTACCTGGTTGGAGCGAGTTGCTCTCCTGTGCGGGAAGGGCGATCGCTAACCCCGACAATTCCTCCCAAACTCTAGCACCGATCGTCATCAAGGAAATCAAACAAGCCCAAGAACTGGTATTAGCAGGACGGGAAGCCGAAGTGGCGGTCAGCTCCCAACTCGCAGCGCTCGCTCCACCAGCACCAACACCGGAAGCAGCCATAGAATCCGATTTGGTAGACCTGCTAGCAGTGACCGGAGACAGCGACGACTCGGAAGACTGGTTCCAGTCAGCCCTCGCACAGGCCCCCGCAGACGCTCTCGGCGACGGTGTTGCCAGCGAGCCGCCAGAGGGCGCGATTGACTTCGGCGCGAACGCATGGGAACCAGGGGATGACGCTGCACAATTCTTCTGGGTACCTGACACCGATGTTACCCCCGCAAAAACAACCGCTCGCAGCGATAGACCGGAAAAGCCGATCGTGACGGCACCGGCAGATCCTACAGGGCCGGAAGTTGGGGCAGCGGAACTGATGGCGTTAAACGACCTTTTCCCAGAAGAAGTCCCAGAACTCGATTCTACCTGGCAAGTGGAAGAAGTTCTCGGCGACGCTCAAAGCGAGCCTATGTTGGAAAGCTTCGACGATTTCAATGCAGCGACAGACAATGAATTAGCCGATCTGTTTGCCCAAACCTATACAGCATCCCCCGATGACTCCCCAGAAGATGATACCGTGACGCTGTTTGGTAAGGCATTTTTCGATGATGAGAGCGAAGTTTCGCCGATACCGCCCCAGGGAGAAGCCGCAGCGGCAAACAGGTTGACCGCTCATCTGTTTGACGAGGATTTCTCCGCGACGGGAACACCTGCATCGCGTTCAGATGAAGACATCAGTTTATTTGGGGAAAAGTTCGGCTTCGATGACGACAGTACCTCAGATCGGGTAGCGTTCCAGGGGGAAGGCGAAGCAGAAAGTGCATTGACCGACCTGTTTGAGGAGGATTTCCCCGCTGTAGAGACTGGTGCTACCTCCCAAGATGAAGAAGACCTGAGTTTGTTTGGGGAAGATTTGTTCTTCCAGGACAGTCCCGCCGAGCAAATTCGGGCAAGCTCGCCATCAGCTGCTGCCGCATCAGAACCAGAAGCGGACGACTTGAGCGAATTATTTGCCGGATTAAACGAAGATGACTTTTGGCAAGCAGAACTGGCTAACGAGTCAGAGGCGCTTGACTTGGCAAGGTCCCAAAGTGCAGACATCTCTAACTTGGACGATAGCAATTGGCTCGAAGGCTGGGATAACGCAGCCATAGCAGGGCAAGTTCCCGATGAGTTAGATATGGCTGGCTTTGAACCCTCTGCCCCCGCTGATGATTGGCAAGGCGAATTATTCACCGCCAGGGAGGAGAGTTCCCCAGCAGCAGGCAGCGCTTTGTCGGATAGAGCGCCAATAGAATTAAATAGGGAAGATTCCCCATCTGACTTGGAAGCGCTGACGCCAGCGCTCTCATTTGGTGAAGTAGATTTTGGCTTTAACTCGCCTGAAGATGAAGCAGCAATGCTATTGGGCGACGAGTCGGAATTGATGGGACTCGAAGCAATCAACCAAAACTGGGCAGATCAAATCGAGGGGGATGCAAAAGCGGTTGAATTCGGCGCCCTGACAGATGATTTTGATTGGGATGCCAACGATCTGTTTGGGTCCCAAGCAGCGGCAGGAGAAACCCCGTCGGCGCAAAGTATCGTTAGCGCGCCAGAGGTTGGTTCAAAACCCACAAGGGACTATCCGTCACCGCAGAATGCTGAAGCATCGATAGATGATTTCTTCTCCCTGGATGAACCGTCCCAACTTTGGGGCGAGCCATCTCAAACAGAAGCCGATCTAGGACTGGATGCCAATTGGCTGTTGGCTTCCTCGGATCTGTTTGCCGATATGGAAACACCACCTGCACAAGATGCAGAAATCCAGGCTCGGATCTCCGATGGTGGAGAAGGGGAGTTTGACCTTTTTGCCGATGAGCCTGGTACTGAGTTCGATTTGTTCGGAAATGAAACACCGGCAGAGGAGGAAGCTTTTGAGATTGCTGATAATGCAACGGCAGAAGAACTGTTAAGCTTTGATTTTCCGTCAGCGGAGAGCGAGACAGGGGCAGATGATGATGATTTGGCATGGCTGTCAGAAATTACTCAGGATGTAGATGCCGAATCGGATTTGGCTCAACAAGAACATGAGGAAAACACGGAGGAGGGGGTAGTAAATTTAACTGAGGGAGAAGAGCAATTTTCGTTTGAGCAGTTGGCTTTTGCAGAGACAACAACAACCAGTGAGGGAGAAGAGCAATTTTCGTTTGAGCAGTTGGCTTTTGCAGAGACAACAACAACGGCAGAGTTGGAACCAGAACCGGATTTTGCCGACCTGGATGCGATGCTGGGTGAAGTAGGGGATATAGGGGCAACGGGTGTAGGGTCAAGCACGCCATCGGCAGAGTTAGATTTTGCCGACCTAGAAGCGATATTGGGTGAAGCAGGGGATATAGGGGCAACGGGTGTAAGTTCAAGCACGCCATCGGCAGAGTTAGATTTTGCCGACTTGGAAGCGATGTTGGGGGAAGAGGCGATCGCACCTTCCGGGGCGGATATGACCCTGGATACAATGTCATGGATGGTGTCGGCTATACCAGGAGACGGCAAGAGTACGCCAGCGCTCGTGCCAACCACCGATAAAACCCAAGCTGTGGCGGCTAGCGACGAATTTGAAGACCTGGAAGCCATGATAGCCAGTGCGGAAACCCTGGGTGGCCCTCCAATGAAATCCAGGCCGGGGCAGGCTAATGCGTCTAAGCCAAGGGCGAGGATATTTGAACAAACGATGAAGGTGCCGGTGAAGCAGCTAGACAACCTCACAAACTTGGTGGGGGAACTGGTAGTCAACCGGAACAGTCTGGAACAGGATCAAGAACGGCTGCGGCAGTTTTTGGATAATTTACTGCACCAAGTCCAGCAACTGAGCGATGTGGGCGCTAGGATGCAGGATTTGTACGAGCGCAGTCTACTGGAATCGGCGCTGCTGGCTAGCCGTCAGAGCTATCGCTTCTCCACTACAGGTGGCGATGGATTTGGCGGTTACTCATCGGGTTCGACTTGGGATCATATCGAAATGGATCGCTTTACGCCGTTCCACACCCTCTCCCAAGAAATGATCGAACTGATTGTGCGAGTGCGGGAATCTGCCTCTGACATCGAATTTATCGTTGATGAAACCGATCAAGTCAGCCGCCAGTTCCGGCAGGTGACCACCCAGCTGCAAGAAGGCTTGACTCGCGCCCGCATGGTGCCGTTTGCCGAAATTGAACGGGTGTTTCCGTTATTCCGCTACGTGCGGGATAAAGCCGCCGAATTGGGCAAACAGGCAGAACTGCGAATCGAAGGGCGGGAAACTTTAATCGATAAGCTGATTTTGGAACACCTCTCCGACCCGATGAAGCACTTAATCAACAATGGCCTCGCTCACGGGATCGAAGCGCCTGAAGTGCGGCAGCGGCAAGGCAAGCCACCCGTGGGTCGGATTACCCTTTCTGCCTTCCACCAAGGTAACCAGACGGTGATCTCGTTCTCCGACGATGGTGCGGGAATCGATGTGGAACTGCTGAAGGCTAAGGCGGTGGAAAAACGACTCATCACCGCAGAACAAGCCAACAGCCTATCCCGCATCGAAGCCTACGAACTGCTCTACCTTTCTGGTTTGAGTACTAAGGATAAGGCTGACTTGATCGCTGGTAAAGGGGTTGGGATGGACGTGGTACGTACCAACGTCAGCGAAATTCGGGGAACCATCACCACCGATTCCACTCAAGGCAAAGGTACCTCGTTTACGATTCGCCTGCCGCTGACGCTGAGTATTTGTAAAGCGCTGTGCTGCGTCAGCAACCAAGCTCGGATTGCCTTCCCGATGGACGGGGTGGAAGATGCGCTCGATGTGCCTAAATCTCGGGTTCAAGTCAATGCTGAAGGCAATCAGTATATTCAATGGCGCGATATGCAGTTGGAGTTCAAGCATCTCAACGAGTTGCTGACATTCAATCGCCAACTAGGTCGGGGTCGCGTGTACGGCGCTAGCAAAGATGAAGATTCGGTGGCGATCGTTGTACTGCGTAGCGCTGGTAACTTCTTGGCGATCCAGGTCGATCAGGTGGTCGGCGAGCAGGAAATTGTAATTAAGCAACTCGAAGGCCCGGTACCTAAACCCATCGGCATCGCGGGTGCTACCGTGATGGGGGATGGTCGGATCATGCCGATTGGTGACGTGTTGGAGTTGATCGACATCGCGATGGGACGGGTTGGTAAAGATCGCCGCGCCATGTTGTGGGAGCAAAATAATCTGGCAGCCGCGTCAGAAACCCCCGTCAACGAGCCGAGAGTTTTGATCGTGGATGATTCGATCACTGTACGCGAACTGCTCTCGATGACCTTTAATAAGGCTGGCTACCGCGTGGAACAAGCACGCGATGGTCAGGAGGCTTGGGATAAACTCAAATCGGGTTTGCCTTGCGATATCGTCTTCTGCGATATCGAAATGCCCAGAATGAACGGTCTGGAGTTGCTCTCGCGGTTGCATAAAGACCCCGACCTCACTCATCTGCCGGTAGCAATGCTGACTTCGCGGGGTGCGGAAAAACACCGAGAAATGGCCTTCGATTTGGGTGCTAGCGGTTACTTCACTAAGCCTTATCTAGAAGAAGCGTTGCTCGATGCGGCTTCGCGGATGCTGAAAGGAGAAAAATTGGTGCCCAGTAATATGAGCGCTTCATAAGTTTTTAGCCCAATTACCTGAAAAAATTAGGGGATTAAGCTACATCAAATGTTTGGGCTGGAGTCACCTCCAGTCCTTTAATTTTGCTCGGCTGTCTAATTTTAATCCGATTAAAAACTGTTGATTTAATATCATGTCCTTAGGCATCGGTAGTGTATGGATAGCTAATTGCTAATTGATAATTGCTAATGGTCAATTGCCTCCCGATCTGCTCAGTAATGATTGACTGTTTCTTTTTTATTTAGCCATTAGCAGTTATATAATGTCCGGTTAATTACCCATCTATTTAGGAATGACTCTGAGGGGGTGACACGGTGACGAGGTCGAGATTTTTATTCAGGGTAATTAGGCGGACATCATATTACACAACCCTTGCCAAGGGACATGATATAAGCTCAAATTGCATCTGTTTTAGGACTTATGCAAAGAAACAAAGGTGATCTGAAAAATCTGGGTTTGGAAGAGAGCGACGGTCGAAACCGAGAATAAGCCTCGTTGTGCTTAATTCCTGTCTTTTTGAAGAGCTTTGCCATCAAAGCATATTATATACTGCATAGCATTTTACTCCAAAACTGCCTCTGGGAATTCTCAGACAAAAATTACTAAATTACGTCAAAAAAATAGATTTTATTATTTGAAATAACTGGAATAATTAGGCTATATTTTGAAATAATAAAAAGCTATTAATAGCTTCAATAGAACCACAAATACAATCCAAAAAAAATGGACAGCATCTCCAAAAATCATCGCGCTAAAGTTGAAATCACTGACCTAATCGCTGAAGCTGTTTCTAATGCAGAGGCACGCCGCCATCAAATTACTGATGTAGAAGCATCTCTGTCTGATGCAGAAGCAGCTGCTGTTAAAGGTGGTTTTTCTGCATCTGTAAAGCCAATCATTTTAGGAAAAATGATTTGTCCGCCGATTATAATTGGTTTAATCGCTCTACCTACTGAAACTTCCATTTCTTAGTCAAGTTTGAAATGGTGAGGACTTACGCGCACCCATGGGGGTTTCTCGGAAAAATCGTTGGTTTGGGAAGCAGAGATATAAGCAGAAACCCGCGCAAACACCAAAGTTTCTCGGAAAAATCTTCGACTTGGAACTAGCGAACGCAGCAAGAAACCAGGTTTCTAGGATGGCGTAAGTCCTGATGGTAAAAAATTCGTAGGTGGAGGTCGATCCAATGGAAGAAATCGATGTCAAAAGTCCTATACCCCTTTGCCCCAGTGCGCGACCTGAAGTCGGGAATAGTGCGGTATTTGGGATAGTTGCTGGGACAGTAGAAAAACCCCAAGTCGCTTATCTTAAGCAGGTTCAGCCTCTGACTGATGAACTGATTGCTCTGAGCGGATCAGTTACGCCAGGGGAAGTGTTTCGAGTTGCTGCCCCCTGTGCGGGGACAGGTTGCCAGCATTTTGATGGGGCAAATTGTCGTCTAGCAACGCGAGTTGCAAACCAACTGGCTGCCGTATCAGAGAATTTACCACCTTGTCCTATCCGTCGTGAGTGTCGGTGGTGGCAGCAAGAAGGTAAAGCAGCGTGTATGCGCTGTCCGCAAGTTATCACAGATAACTACAGCCCATCTGAACAAATACGTCAGGTAGCGACACCTGTCGCTGTGTAATCAATTCAATCAATTACAGGACTTACGCAAAGAAACCCGGTTTCTCAGCAAAAGCGTTGCTTTGGAAACGAGAGAGCGACTGTGAAACCGGGTTGCTTTTCTCGTCGTGAACCCAATTACCAAAAACCCGGTTTCTCAGCAAAATCGTTGCTTTGGAAACGAGAGATATACTCTTCACCTTTGTTTCTTTTTTCCTGGTGAATCCAATTACCAAAAACCCGGTTTATACAAAAAATCATGGGTTTCCAGTCGCGAGATTGACGCATCACCTTTGTTTTTGCCTCCGCGTGCGTCAGTCCTGTACCAATTACCAATTACCAATGTCACAACTTATAACTAGCAACTTGAGTTAAATAGAAAAAAGCCCTCTGATTAATCATCAGGGGGTTTTTACTCAACTTAGAAAGCCTTGCCAATTTATAAACGGAAGTTACCCCGCGTTGTGGGGTAACTTCCGCCTGAAACGATTAGCAAATCTGACTTTCCAACATTTGGGAAAATCTCTTATATGATTACATTTCGTTGAAACCCTGATGTGGCGCTGGTTTGGGTTAATTTTGGCTTGATGGCATCTTAGAACATTGTTGACTTGACAAAGCTTAATAAAATCTTAAATTACATGACTGTAGATTTTGGGGTGAAAAGACCCCAAAACCATCTGCATCAAGGCTTTGGAGCCACGAAAGTTGCCCCGCCGGGGGCAACTTCCGTATAAAAGCAGGACTTACGCACCAAAACCATATACGGTGTTGATGGTGCGTTACGCAAAGCTTACGCACCCTACATTTAGAGTTTCTGCGTAAGTCCTGAAATTTATAATTTATTTTGTGAGCGTAGCCTTTTCTCTTTTGTCTAAGGCTTGTTTGGCTTTCAACATGGCTTTTAAAAAGCCTAATTCGCTCTTCCATGCGGTGCGAGGAAGGATGGAAGTTTGAGATTTATCATTGAAGGAATTGGAATTGTCTGCCATAATTTATAGCTCCTTGCAACTGCAACTGATTAAACTTCAACTAATCGGGGATGGGAAAAGTCTGGTTCATCCTGCCAAGTTGCAGGCCATTGGATGCGATCGCTTGTAAAATGAAGCGGGTCATTTTCCGGCCAAGGCGCATTAATACCCTCTTCAATAAGTTCAAATTCACCATTATCAAAGGGTAGCCCTTGCGCTTGAACTTTAGGAACAACGCGCTCCCGAATTCCCCGTTCTGCCTGTACGATCGCCCGATGGTGGCAGTAAGGATTATTCCCGCGACGGTTGAAGAAAACATGAGCAGTCCAAGTACACCCGCCGCGACAAAGTTCGGCAAACTCGCAGGTTTTACAAAAGCCCCACAAGTGCGCTGTTCCTTGGGGCGTTCCAGCTCCTAAATTGAAGCGCAATTCTTCAGTTTCTTCAACAATTTCTCGCAGTGAAAGGTCTCTGATATTGCCACCCGTATAAGCTGCTGTAGGCAGAGAAGGGCAACCTTTAATCGCGCCATCTGCTTCAATTCCTAAAGTAGAAAGTCCCGCAGAACAGCCTTGCCAAAATCTCCACTCGTCTCCCTGTCCGCGTCCCCGCAAAAATCGTTCCTCAGGGCCATAGTAACCGATGTTATTACCCGGTTGGAGTTGCACGCCGTCGCGCAAAGCGCGACGAGCTACTCGGGCTAGCATTGGATAGATATCGAGTAGTTCGCAGGGTTGCAGGAGGATATGTGCGTTGTCTGCGGCATTCCCCATTGGGACAGTTAGTTGAATTTGCCAAGCGATCGCAAGGGCGTCGCGAATATGTTCGTAGATGCAAGGGAATTCAGGTGCTGATAAGCGGTTAATTTGGGTGTTGCAGCCGAATTTAATCCCGACTTCTTTCAAATGACTCATGGTTTTAAAAGCATATTTCCAAGATCCTTGGCGTCCGCGCAGACGATCGTGCGTTGCTTCTAAACCATCAACTGAAACCGAGACAGTTGCAATGCCTGCTTCTTTCATTCGACCTGCTGTTTCCAGCGAGATGCCATAACCTCCAGTAGTCATGCTGCAAAGCATCCCAGCTTTATTAATCGCTGCGGCAATTTGCAACCAATCCGGACGCAGAAATGCTTCGCCGCCAATCAGTGTAACTTCCTTAATGCCGACTTCTGCCATCTGCCGAACGAGGTCAAGCGCTTCTTCTGTGGTAAGTTCTTTAGTGCGTGCTTGTCCGGCGCGCGAACCGCAGTGACTACAAGCTAAATTGCACTTTAGAGTAATTTCCCAAACGGCATAACTCGTGCGGCGATATGTCATAAAAACCTTCAGTTTTTTGGATTGGGTAAGTTAATTTCTTAAACTTCCTTTTGGAGACATAACTGCTTCAGTATGTCTCCATTTTTATTCAGCCTCAGAACAGAGAAGAAATAGAGATGGAGTAAATATCTTCTGATACGGGAACTCTGACGATACTGAGGCCAGTCATGCTAACTAAACCACCCGTAATATAAATCTGCTCGTGGTCTGTTAAGTCGCTCAGAAAGCTTTCCGATCCTTGGAACAATTCAGAACCAGCAGGATGGACGTCAGATATAGTAATATTAGCCATTTAGAATGCCCTCGTCATTTAAATGATTGAACTTACTGAAGTGGGAGAAAGTACACTCATCACTGTTAAACTCCCACTCTAAATGTTGGCTGCTTGAGGAACAAAATTCAGCATAGCAATAAATACTTGCTAAAAACACAAGGTTCGCGCTTTTCATCCTCAAAGCGGCAGATGAAAAAGTAATTAACGCAAGTTGCTAGTTATAAACGGCGTTGCTAATTGCTAATTGCTAATTGCTAATCTTGGATTTTTACCAATCTCGCCATTAGCCTCGTTCCCCAGGCGGTCGCCTGGGAACGCCATTAGCCGCTCACAGAGAGATAACTAGCAACTTGAGTTAATTATTGGTCGCTTGAGACAATGACTCCATACATTGGTTGAGGCAACCAGTCTTTTGGAGGCCAGACAATTACGCCGTACATGGGTTGGATAATGGGATATTTTCCGCCAACAAATCCACCGAGGACACCCGCTAGTTCCTCTTCATTCAGGTCGGTGAATTCGCCCTGCTCTTTTGACTCTAGTAGATCGAGAGCGGCAGTTTCAAATTCTTCTTTTGAAAAGACGTAGCCAGCCTCTTTCAATGCTTGTTGACGTTCCTCAACCGTGCTGTTATCTAGTTGATTGCGGAAGGCTTGGTCTTTAACCAGCCTTACCAAAAACTCTTTCAGTCTTTCTAACAAATTTACAGACATACATTCCTCCTTTGAATCAAATTTAAAAACCGCAGATCCGAATGGAGAAAACAGAACAAGCAATCTTGTCTATACTTTGCCATAATTTGGGATAATCATTCAATATTATGAACAATTTTATTGGCCTAAAAACTTGTAGTTATGTCTTTATTTATTTTGATATTTTTAAAATTTATGATCCGGCAAGGATAATTGAAATTTTTAGTTTAAATTGGCTAAATTTAAACTAACGCTATGTGTCTACCTTATTCACACTCAAACACTGAAGAGAAAAGTAAAAATGGAAGCTATTTCAAGAAAACACCAAAGTCAAATCGAAATTAACGATTTGATTGCTGAAGCTGTTGTTAATGCGGAAGCACGACGCCACGAAGCAGATTCCTTGACGAGCAGGCAGCTGCGGTTAAGGGTGGTTTATCTACTATCAAACCAATCATCCCCCCGCTCGTAATGGGATTAATTTACATCCCACCCTCACCGATTTGCTAAATATTTGCTATAAACTGTAGAGGCGGGTGGGTTTTGGCTGCCATGTTACCAATGAAAATTTAAAATCTAGTTGTATAACTGGATAAAATAAGCCCTGGGATAAAACCAGAAGGGTTATTTAAGTACTGGATAAAGGATAAATTAAAGATACTTAGACATAATACTGTTATTTTCGTCTAAAACTTATTATTAATTGAAATAAAAAATGGCGCTTTTAGTGCGATAGCCAGTTTTTTTATACTATGAAATTCACTCAATACTTACAGCACAGGATATATAGGTGTGCCGAGAGACGGTGTAAGAATCGTAATCACCGGAGTGGTGATAGTAGGGTAAAACAATCCTCCTTGGATTTGAAGTTCGCTATCTGACAAATCGCTCAGAAAGCTTTCAGAATCAAGGAACAGATCGGAACCAGCAGGATGCAGATCGGAAATTGTAATAGCAGTCATTAGTTTTCCTTTGTTGAGTAATTCTATATAGCTATCTTAGAGAATAAATCTAACAACAAAGTCATTAGAGAGCGATTTTTACAGACATTAATTATAAAATTACGTCTTTTTTATCTTAGTTTTATGCTATCAAACTCAGTTGAAAGTTCAATTTATAGTTTTGACAACTTGTTTATTCTTACAATACTTATATCGTTTATGCAAATGATTGCTACAGAGGTACTGGTAGCCTTACCCTGGTCAACCAGTTGTGTAGCAAAAACTTAGGTAATTTCTGTTATAGATTGCCGCTAATTATTGCTTTTTGTTTTAACTAATATTTCCAAAAATATGGTATATAAAGATTTTTGTATTTAAACAAAAATCTTTAAGATTAGCCAATAATTACTAAGATAAAATCAACGGTTGAATAAAACATTGAATTCACTCTTAAACTCTCAGCGCCAGCAACTATTGTTTATTTGGAGCAAGATTATGGCTGCTATCAAAATTTCTGATTTACAACCAGTAGGTTCCGAGTTCTTCATGGGTGAAGAAAACTTTATTAGTGAACTGAGCGATGCCGATCTGAAAGGCGTTCATGGTGGAATTATATCGCCATTTCTGCCTAGCATTGTCACACTCACGCCGCTATTGTGTTAATCAGCTTACTTATTCAAAAAAAATGCAGCACTCTATTTGGTGCTGCATTTTCCATTTATTGGCGTTATTGACGACGCTGAATATGTTCCGCTCTGTCTTTATTCAAACTATTTTTAGCTGTGTAATCACGAAAAATTTGATAACCAAATAGAGCCACAGCTATTGTTAGCGCAATTCCAAAAGATATTGCTTTTACAGATAACCGCCTCAGATCGCTGAATTGGAAATTCTCCAATTCTCTCATATTGTGAGTTAGCAGAGATAATGTACCTAGAAAAACCCAGATACTCCCTGCTACATACTCTCTACGTAATAACTGAATTGCTCCATTGAGGATAAAGATTATACCACAAACAACGGGAAAACTGTACATTTATTTGCCTCCTTAAAATTATCCTTTACTGTTGGGGAATGTTAGACACAAGGCTTTTATTTTGTAACCAAGTTTGAAAAAGTGATTCCATAATTCGTTCTCTGATGGATTCATTCAGTTCAACAGTCAACCACTTTTCAACTTTAATAACGTGATAACCAAATTTAGTTTGAATTGGAGCAAGAACTTCACCTTCTTTGGCTTCAGAAACAGCCTTAGCAATTTCTGGCATCAGTTCGGTTAAAAAGCGAATGCCTAAAAAACCACCGTTTTCTTTAGCTTGTTTAACTTTCGAGTATTCCAGCGCTAAAGCACAAAAGGAAGAATTTTGTTCTCGAATTGCCTGGATTATTTTCAAAGCTTCTTCTAGGTTAGTTACTACAATTTGAGAGATAGCAACCCGTTTATAGTCGTTACGGTTTTGCAAGTAATGGTTATCAACAGCTGCACCGAAGAGATACTCTTTTAACTTCTTTGCAAGTAGGGTAAGTCTAATACCTTGAGTCCAATCTTCTACCGTAATGCGTTGCTGAGAAAGCCAAGCTAGGGTTGTATTAGCTTCCAGCAGCTTATGTTCCATGCGAAATGTATTTCCTGCTGTTTGTAATTCCTCATCGGTAACTCCAATACCAAGGTTTTCGCAAATTTTTAGAATTAAGGCGTCGCGTTCAGCTAAAGTCGCTATTTCGGCAATTTTGCAAGAGTGCCGCAGATGAGCAATGATATCTGCATCTGTGACTGGAGAAATTTGAGGAAATTCCAATTCTTGCTGAGTTGGTGTAGCAGATTTTTCTAAAGTATCTTTCATGGTTTTATTGGGAATAAGTTAAAGGGGTCGCACTACTATCAGGACTTACGCATCGATCCCCCCAACCCCCCTTGCCAAGGGGGGCTTTCAGGTTTGACCCTGAGGGGGGCTTTCAGGTTCGACCCTGAGCAAGGGGGGGCTTTCAGGTTCGACCATGGGCAAGGGGGGGCTTTCAGGTTCGACCATGGGCAAGGGGGACTTTCAGGTTCGACCCTGGGTCAGGGGGACTTTCAGGTTCGACCCTGAGCAAGGGGGGCTTTCAGGTTCGACCCTCAGGGGGGCTTTCAGGTTCGACCCTGAGCAAGGGGGGGCTTTCAGGTTCGACCCTGAGGGGGGCTTTCAGGTTCGACCCTGAGCAAGGGGGGCTTTCAGGTTCGACCCTGAGCAAGGGGGGGCTTTCAGGTTCGACCCTGGGTCAGGGGGGCTTTC
>NZ_JBHFNP010000147.1:0-102867 GCF_041929235.1 Microseira sp. BLCC-F43 | reverse complement strand
TGTAGATTCCCTAACGGGGCAGGTTTTATCGAATGGCTTAGCTAACCCAATTGTAGAGCTAGCGCTGCAATCGGCTTACGGTTATCTCAAGGGATTGGCGACCGATGCAGATTTTAGCAACAAGATGAATCTGGCTTTTGGCAATAATTGGAATAACGAGGTTGCTAGTAAGTTAGTTCAAGACTTTGGTCAAGGTAATTTTACGGCGCTGCCAGGGATTGAGATTCTGCCATCTGCGGCGATAAATGGGGCGAATGGCGCTTTTGCTAGTTTGACGAATACGGTTTATTTATCTGAGGAATTCATTGCCCAAAATGCAGGGAATCCAGAAGCAATTACGAGTGTGGTGTTGGAAGAAATCGGGCATTACATCGATTCAAAGATAAATACCTTGGATGCAGCGGGAGATGAGGGAGATATTTTTTCCAGACTCGTTCAAGGAAAAACGATAAGTGCAGATGAAATTGTGGGGTTAAAAGCTGAGGATGATACAGCGACTATCACGCTAGATGGGAAATCCATTCTGATAGAGCAGAGAGGTAAGAAAGGTGACTTCAACGGCGACGGTATAAGTGACCTCATCCGTCAAGAAAAAGGGACGTGGGTAGATGGCGTTAATGACGCTCAAGTTCTTTTAGCTAATCCCAATAATGCTAATAGTTGGTTCTGGAGTTTTCAGAGTCCAATCACAATTAACAACTCGCATCCTTTGAATGGCGATTATGTCAATTTAATTACCGGGGACTTTAACAACGACGCTAAAGCCGACTTCATTCGCCAGGAAAAAGGTGCGTGGGCAAATGGTGTAAATGATGTACAAATTCATCTTTCCAATGGTAATGGAACTTTTAGCGGTGGAACACCAATGAATAACATGGCTGCCATGAACGGTAACTATGTCAATTTGATTGTGGGGGATTTTAACGGTGACGGGACTGACGACATCGTTCGCCAAGAAAAAGGAACCTGGGTCAATGGTGTCAATGATGTTGAATTTTATACGTTTTCTCAGGGTAACTTTGCCAAGATAGGAAATGTACCTAATATGAGTTCCCTGGATGGGAACTATGTCAACTTGCTTTCTGGAGATTTCGATGGAGACGGCAAAGCTGACATCATCCGCCAAGAGAAAGGAGCTTGGGTAAATGGTGTGAATGATGCTCAAGTTCTTTTATCTAATGGAAATTGGACTTTTAAAAATCCCATCACAATCAATAGTCCGTTTTCTTTAGATGGAAATTATGTCAATTTAATTACAGGGGACTTCAACGGCGATCGCAAAACGGACTTCATTCGTCAAGAGAAAGATTTGTGGGTAGATCGTATTAATGACGCTCAAATATACATCTCTAATGGGGATGGAACTTTTAAAGCTCCGGTACAAATAAACGATATGGATGCCATGAATGGTAACTATGTCAATCTGATTGTCGGGGATTTCACTGGCGGTGGGGCTGACGACATCATTCTTCAAGAAAAAGGTTCAAAGGTGGATGGTTGGAATGATGTCCAATTCTATACGTTCTCTCAAGGCAACTTCGTCAGGAAAGGAAACGTACCCGATATGGGTTCCTTAAATGGCAATTTTGTTAATTTGGCTCCTGGTTCGCTAACCTCTCCCCTCAGTGGAACAGTCTCTGTTGGAAACACTCAGTATACAGTAGATATCCGCCCTTATAGCAAGGATGGTAAGCTTGACTACAGCGGCCTTGATACCAACAAAGATACCGTTGTGGTTATTCATGGTCGTGGTGACAGCAGTGAAGGTGATAATATCAAACGTCTAGCAATGACAGCTGCTGCTACTCAGTATTACCCAAATTCTCAAGTGCTTTCCCTGGACTGGCGTGATGCAGCAATAGATAATGGTCAACCTCCTCGGACTGCTGCCAAGAATATCAGACCAGTTGCTCAATGGGCTGTGAATAAGTTGAAAGAATTAGGGATTGATCCTCAACGGACTATTCTTTTAGGCCATAGTCTAGGGTCTTATGTTGCTTCTGAAATGGGAGGGATACTAGGAAAAGTTAAAGAGCTTGTTGCACTAGATCCAGCTTATCCTGCTAGCTTTAACCCTTACATAGGTAGTTACGATATTGATGGCAATACACCAAATAGCCAAACGCCCATCAAGTTTAGTAATGCTGCAACTAAATCCACTGCATTTGTTGCTTCAGATAGCGATTATTTCGGTGGTATTGCAGGTGATAATGTCCAAGCTAGCACTGCCCATAATTCCTACATAATCAGCTTTTATGGTTACGGAGGGAGTGATAAAAAAGCAGACTATCACAACGCAGTTGTTGATGTTTTCTCTAACCTGATGTCGAGAAACTTAAGTTTCCCATCGTTACAACAAAACTGGTATGACGACTACGGTGTCAGGCTATATAGAGCTACAAACGGGTATCATGAGGGCATCATATCTGCAAATCTAAGTAACGGAACCCGCATCACTGGTTTGGAATATGTAGATTCTTGGGGTAGGAAGCAAACACATCCAGTTTGGTCTGGGCAGTTTGTGTCTGGTTCCGTTGGGATCGACAGTTAGAACAAGACATTGCACAGGGTAAGCTGGAATCCCTGGGATAAGAAGCAATTGCTGATTTTGGTATCTAGTAGTGCGATCGCTATTCTTTTTGTGAAATGCGATCGCTTCCACATCACAGATTAACCCCGGACATACCCTTTCGATTGCTCGCTGGTGAGAAACTTTTGATAAGCTTCCTCATCACCTCCAAACGAGTCAACCGATACTTTAGAAACGATTTCGTAGGACATTGCATCAACTTCTTCTGGGGACAGAGGTTGGCGCACGCAGTATGCGATTGTAATTCCTCGAAACTCTGGTAATTCCTCTAAATCGGAAGGTTCGTAATGAGTAACCCTTGCGATCGCCCACTCAGAAGGAACAACTTTATAAGTATTCCAAGGACTACCTTCTTGTCTGACATGATACGTTAGGCGCTCTCCTATTTTGACCCCGCGCTTGTGGATTGGGCGATGGTCATAAGATAGTCGCAGGTTTCTCACCATTTGATTTCCGATCGCCAATTCATCGCTGTTAATTTCTACCCACTTGTCGCCTGACTGGATCATATAAATGACCAGAGTTGATTTATTGGCAAGTGGGTCATATATTTCTTGCTCTTCCATATTATTCCTCCGCATCTTGATGCTCCTGCCACATATCCCAAAAACTGGTTTGCTTACGTTTGAAAACCCAGTCATAGCGGAGCGGATCGCGCCCAGTTTTCTCGACTCGATCTAGTTCCCAGCCATACTTTTTAGCCATTTTGTCGCAATTTTCAGGAGAGGTAACCTCGTCTCTGTTTTCCTCTTCTTTATTGTCTTCCTTGTCGTCATCGTTGCGATTGCTACCAAATATTCCCAACATCGAGATTTTGTCCTTGTTTTTGGGTTTCGCGAAAAACCCAAAAATTTAGCCACCCCGCACGCAGGTTAAAGCAGGGTGGCTGTTGAGAATGTTAAAATCCTCATTTAGCCTCCCGACTGACGCAAACAGTTTGGGGGGTCAGCTATCCATCGCTGCTGGTAACAGCTTTGGGTAGCAAAACTAAATTTTTGGGCGACATTGGTTGCTGGCGTTCAACCAAAGCAACCCTCAGCTGTGAGGATAGCGGTAAAGGGCAACGAGCGTCAAGGTGTGAGGTCTGGGTTATAGGGCGATCGCATCATCGATTTGAGATGCGATCGCGCCCCGCTTTGACTGTAATTTTATCGTTAAGTCAAATTAATCATACTAATGCGAAAATCAGAAAGTTAATGACCAGTGTGGGAGAAAAGCTTAAACAACGACGCCAATCGCTTTGTTTGACGCAGCAGCAAGTCGCCGATCAATTGGGTGTGACTGTAACTACTGTGAAAAACTCCGAAGCTGGCAGATATATTCCAAAGCTCTATCTAGAACAGACTAAAGCTTTGTGTGACTTGCTGAAGCTTTCTTTAGACGATCTGGTAGATTAACTAACGTGCATTAGGCAATGCGATCGCTCCCAGCGAGTACTTATAATGTAACTTGAGACGATCAAATCCCATGACATCACAAGTAACTTATCCTCACATTGAGAAATTAGAAGGTCAACCAGCACGGTTACAAAGGATACCTCGCGTGCGGGTGGCTCAGATTGTAATGGACTACCTTGCTTATGGTTGGTCAGTGGAAGAAATGTGCCGTCAGCACCCTTATTTGATGTTGGCAGAAACTCATGCAGCAATGGCGTATTACTTCGATTGCCAAGATGAGATTGACCGCGAAATTCGCCTAGAATGGGAGCAAGCAGAACGAGAAAAATCCCAAGCATCTGCCTCACCATTCGTTGTGCGTATGAAAGCAAAAGGATTGCTTTAAGTGGCGATTCAACTGTACATGGATGTTCACGTACCACAAGCGATTACGGAACAGTTACGTCGTCGTGGGGTAGATGTTATTACCGCAATTGAAGACGATGCAGCAGAATTACCCGACGATCAACTTTTAGAACGCACCACGCTCCTTGGTAGAGTTATCTTTACTCAAGATATTCGTTTCAAGGCAATGGCTGAAGATTGGCAGCGTCAGGGACGGGGATTTGCTGGTTTAATTTTTGGACATCAATTAGGCGGTACTTTTGGGCAATTTGTCAGAGATTTAGAAATAATTGCTCTAGCTTCTGAACCTGAAGAATGGCAAAATATAGTTGAATACTTGCCTTTTTAAATTAGGAACTTCGATTAAAGCGATCGCACCTCACAACTCCATCACAAAACTCTCCCGCAAATGAAAGTCCGCCTCCGCACCTCGATGCGTCAACGCCCAGTAAGTAATTTCACCATTTTTCTGTTTAATTACTGTAGTAATCGCCACATCAAGTAATTCTTCTTCTGCCACAATTTTATCCAAATCCACATCCAGGGCAAGCGTTAATCTATCTGCTTGATTCTCAAAGGTAAATGGGAGTGTCTTAAAAGCTACTTCCTCTTCCATCCCTTGACGATATGCATCAAAATGATAGACATTCCAGTGTCCGGCGGGGGAAAGGTTAAATTCCCAATATTCCTCGGAATTCTTGATACCAAGGAAGAACTCGAAGCAGGTTTCTTCCCACAATTGCTGCTGGCGTGCGGGTGTGTTTGAGGGGGGAGAAATTGCAATTTCTTTTAACTCACCTGTAACCTCATAGCGGATGGCAATTTTATTACTATTTCGAGCAATATCGCCAGCAATAATTAAATTCGGCAGCGGTTTGTTAGAAGGAAATGGTTGCAAAGAAAACATCATAGTTTTTGGTATTAGAAACCGGGTTTTTTAGACAATACATTCGCCAAAATCCGACACCCTAAAGGGTATCGCTATACAAACAAAGGCTGCCAAAGCAGCCTGAATTTTATTTTAGCCTGCGTAGGCAGGCTTTGTTTGTGTAGCCCCACCCTTCAGGGTGAGGGCGTTTGACCAAAATCGCGAAGGTATTGTCTAAAAAACCCGGTTTCTTTCTGGTTAACTTATTTCATATCCTCGATAATACTACGAATCGTTGTTTCCTGGGATTCAATGCTTTCGGTAAGTTTAAATTGTACAAGCGCCCTCGCCAGATTGTGTTCTGGATGCTTCACTTTAAAATAAACATTTCCTGCCAAATGATCGGCAAAAAACCTCAATCCTAATTCAAATGCAATCAGACGAATTGCGTCGTACATGTAAGCATAATCATTCTCGGTGAGAAATGCTTTGGCAACCGAGAGGTAACCCTGTAAGATTCCCTGAGCAAGGTCAGTATCAAAACGAACGAGCTGCCAATCTGCGGTTTCTTCTCCGGCAAGATTGCAACCGGAGCGCAAACAGTCGCCGATGTCGTAATGTACCAAACCGGGTTTAACCGTGTCGAGGTCTACCACGCTGACGGCTTTCTGGGTAGCAATATTAAACATGACGTTATTGACCTTTGGATCGCCGTGCATCAAGCGTAAAGGCAGCTTGCCTTCAGTTTTGGCATTTTCTAGGATATGGGCGAAAGGAGTGCGATCGCTCACAAACTGCAAGCAATAATTCACTTCCGGCGATACCCTGGCGCTAGTTTTCGCCAAAACTTCTTCGTAGTACTGAAGGTAACGCGGTGTAATGTGAAACCCTTCGAGAGTATCGGCAAGTTTTTCCGCAGGTAAGTCGCCGATCAAATTATGAAACATCCCCAGTGCATAGCCTACTTCTCTAGCTTGTTCTGTATCCTGCATCCTATCGAAAGATTGGCAACCTTCAATAAAACTAATCGCGCGCCAAAAGGAACCGTCCCCATCTGTGCAACAATCTTGACCATCTTTAGTTAACAATACGCGGGGTACTTCCCAAGGACGATCGAGGGGTGCGTTCAATAGGCGGTTTTGAACGTGTTCGGTGAAGGTACGCATATTCTGCATCACCAATTTGGGTTGACGAAATACTTGCGTATTGATGCGTTGTAGGATAAAGTGCCGTTCCCCACTCCCATCCACCGTTACCAAGAAGGTGTCATTAATATTGCCATTTCCAAAAGCTTGAATGTCTATCAGCTTCCTAGATTGAGCGAATTGGTTAGCAACCGCAAAAAAATTTTCCATATTCTGATGCAACGATGAGCCTGCGTAGGCAGGCTTTGTTTGTGTAGCGGCAGACTTCAGTCTGACGGAATTATTTTATGCCAAAAAAAGCGATCGCTCTACAATCAAGCGATCGCTTCTTTTCCAACTCAAATATAGTTCGCTCGGATTACTCGATAATTCCCAGAACAGGCGCTACTTTAGACTCCGCAATGCTAGGAGTCAAAACCCGCTTAGCATAGTACTGAGGATTCTTTTGCGCGACTTGGGTATAGGATTGACGCATTTGAGCGTTGACTGCAACCGTCTTCACGTCGTAAATCTGGGTAGCCAGTTTGGGATATACCCCAATCCCGATAATCAGCACGAAGAAGCAAGCAGCGATAAACAGTTCGCGAGGTTTAGCATCGTTATAAACTGCATTCCCAGGAAGGACGCAACTCGTACCGAAACAAACTGCTTCGTCATCGCCATTTTTGCTATTGGTTGCACCACCGAGAACGCAAGCGGGCGCTGCACCAGGGTTGTAAAATACTTGTCGCAGCATCGATAGCAGATACACCGGGGTCAGTATCAGTCCAACTGCGGCGAGGAAGACTGTGACGATGCGGAATGGGGAACTGTAGATATCGCTAGTTGTTACGCCTACGAAGACTGCAAGTTCGCTGACAAAACCGCTCATTCCAGGAAGTGCTAGGGACGCCATCGCACCAACGGTAAACAGGGCGAATACTTTGGGCATTGTTTGACCGATATTGCCCATCTCGTTCATTGCCATTGTATGGGTGCGATCGTAAGTTACGCCTGCGAGGAAGAACAAGACAGCGGCGATTAAACCGTGGGAAATCATTTGCAGCATCGCACCGCTAATTCCCAAGTCTGTATAGGAAGCAATTCCCAGCAGCACAAATCCCATGTGGGAAATCGACGAAAATGCAAGGCGGCGCTTCATGTTCGTCTGGGCAAACGAGTTAAACGCACCGTAGATAATGTTGATAACACCCAGCATTGCCAGAATCGGTGCAAAGTAAACATGTGCGTCGGACAGTAGTTCCATATTCAGGCGAATCAGTCCGTATCCGCCCATTTTCAGCAATACACCAGCCAGAATCATCGACACGGGAGCAGAAGCTTCGCCGTGGGCATCAGGTAGCCACGTATGCATCGGGAAGATAGCTAGTTTGACGCCAAAGGCAACCAGCAATCCGGCATAAAGCAGCAGTTCTAAACCAAGCGGGTAATTTTTCAGACCCAATTCCACCATGTCGAAGGTGACATTATTACCGTAAAACGCCATTGCCAGACCGGCGACCAGAATAAATATAGAAGCAGCAGCGGTGTACAGTAAGAATTTGGTTGCCGCATAGCGACGATTTTTACCGCCCCAAATCGAGACTAGCAAGTAAACGGGAATTAGCTCGACTTCCCACGCAATAAATAGCAGCAATATGTCTTGCGCGACGAACACCCCAATCTGTGCCGAATACAGCACCAGCATCAAGAAATAGAATAGCCGGGGTTTGCGATCGACTTGCCAAGCTGCAAACATCGAAAGCGTCGTCACCAGTCCAGCTAGCAGTACGAGGGGAACAGACACTCCATCGACTGAAACTGTCCAGTTCAGACCTATCTGAGGCACCCAGGCATACTTTTCTACGAGTTGAAAAGTAGCGCTGCTCGCATCGTAATGCTTCCAAAAGGCGTAGCACATCAAGAAAAAGTCGGCGATACCTACACCCAGGGCATACCACCGCACTTGCTTGCCTTCTTTATCCGGGAGGAAGGGGATAAGCATCGAAGCAACGAGCGGGAGCAGGATGATAGCGGTGAGCCAGGGAAATCGATCCATCATGGCGTTAAGCAAAAATACTTATTTGTGTATGATGTCATTCTACTAAACTTTGTAAAGTTTTGTTCCAATCTTTTTCATAGATCTTTATCTTAGTTTCCTATAGATTAATCTATAGGAAAAAAGCTAGTAATTATATCATGAAAAGGTAACTGATTTAGATATATTAGAGTATATTCTGCTGATGCAATGTCTCGAATGATTTGGGCAACAGATCGACTAATCTTACGTGCCTTTGAAGATATAGACGTTCAACCTTTGGCGGCATATCGCTCAGACCCAGAAATTGCCAAATTTCAGTATTGGGATATACCATTTACCGAGGAAAAGGCAGCTAAATTGATTGAAGAGATGAAGGGCATTCAGCCAGGAACGCAAGGCGAGTGGTATCAAATTGCTATCGAACTCAAAACGATGCATCAATTAATAGGGGATTGTGCCTTTTGTGTTCTTACGGAAGATTCCCAGCAAGCGGAAATTGGTTTCACTTTAGCGCGTCAATATCAAGGGAAAGGTTATGGGACTGAGGCGGTGAGGCGGCTTTTAGATTATCTTTTTGGGGAATTGAAGCTGCATCGCGTGCGCGCTATCTGCCATGTAGATAATCTCGCTGCGGCTAAATTGCTGGAGCGATTGGGAATGCGGCGCGAGGGTGAATTTATTGAGAATATTTACTTTAAAGGTGAATGGATAAGCGAGTACTGGTATGGGATTTTGCAGCAGGAATGGACAGCCAAACCCTATCTAACGGGATGAAATACCTTGCCTGCCTGCAATTACGACTTCCCAGGAGTAGTGCGTGCCATCAACCAACGTTCAAATGATTGTTGACTTTCACTGCTTTGTCTGCCAGCTAGCAAACCTTCAACGCCAATATGTTCATCTATATCAGTCCATTCAATTGCATAACCATCTGCTCCGAAAAACTTACCCAAATCTCACTAAACTTGTTAATTTGACGTGGTGTTTACTTCCTGCCTCAACCAAGGGTGACGGCACCTTCTTGTCCGCAGGCGTTAAGTTCACGCCCGTGCCAACCTTACTTTTTCTTTAGGGGCATTAGCCAAATTTATTGCGGCATTTAAATCCCTGTCCATAACATTGTCACACTTTTGACAATCAAACACTCTATCTGAGAGCTTCATGTCCTGAACGTGACCGCAGCAAGAACAAGTTTTAGATGAAGGAAACCATCGGTCTACCAACTCAACCTTAGTCGCGTAATGGCTTTGTTTATAAATTAATTGACGACGCACTTCGTAAAAGCAATTATCGCTAACTGCCGCAGCCAGCTTATGGTTTCCCATCATCCCCAAAACATTCAAATCCTCAATCCTGATACAATAAGCGCTGCGACTTAAATCAGTCGTCATTTTCACAATTGTGTCGCGGCGAATATTGCCAATCCTTGCATAATACCTCGCTAATTTGACGTAATAACCCCTGGCGTTATTGGATGCTTTAATCCCTAGCCTCTTGCTACCCAAAGCCTTGTTACGATTGCGCCATTGTAGTTTACTGAGCTTGGTTTTCGCCCTCTGATTAGAAACTGGCATGGCGTAACAAGTTCCGTCGGAAACAGTAGCTAAAGTTTTCACCCCTAGATCGACTCCAACTCGTTCAATCGGGTGATAAATGGGTGGAACTTTTTCGGCATCTAAAACAAAAGAAACAAACCATTTATCCGCAGTGCGAGAAACTGTAAATGTCTGAGAGCTGCAAGTAAAGTTAATCCTTTCCTTGAGCCTGAATTCTTTTAACCCAGTCAGCAGGATTTTCTTACCCGCTTTAATTACCACTCGCTTGGTGAAAGGGATAGCTGGCTTACCTTTTTGGGGATAAACACCAGATGTTTTATAAACAGTAAACGAATCACCTCTCTTTTTTGTTTTCTTTTTGGGAAAATTACTCAACCCTTCTCGCCATCGCTTGAAGGCTTTTTTTAGGTCGATGAAAGCCGACTGATAAACCGTAGATGGATATCGCTTCATCCACCCATGTTCGGGCATTTTCATGACTACTTGGGTAAATAATTGCTTGATGGTATCAATTCTCTTGGAGTCGCTAAGGCTAATACCCTCAAAGCTCCAACTAGCGATTACCATCTCTAACCCAAAGTTGTAGACAAACCTCCGAAAGCCCGCAATGCCGCGCATCAAAGAGGTTTCTTTGTTGTTTAGTTTTAACTCTCTTTTAATTGCGTACATTGCCAAACTTATCTAAATTTTTGTAGATAAATAAGTATACCTGTAGTCGGAACAAGGAGCAAGCCCCAACCAAGTCGCCAAATTCTGAAACTTTCCACATAACTTCCTCAAGCTAGCTAACTATAAGTAAGTTTAATGAAGATTTTGGCTATTTAGTCAAGCTCCTCGATAGAAGCGTGCCATAAACGGGGATACCAAGCTAACGGAACAATTAAACTGCGACCATCAGCTAAGTCTACAATCAATTTGTCATCCGTCACCGTGACGTTAGTAGCAAGGGGTTCTGTCTCCAGTATCAAAGTAGTCATGCCAAACCTCCAGCAAGGTTTGTTCCTGTTCCTGCACAAGTCAAGCGATCTGGTTTAACTCATGGTCTTTGAAGCCTCGATTGTTTTCCAAAGATACGGGATTAAGCTAGAACTTGGCAATTTGTCGATCTCGCTTAACGTGAATGTGAGCAGGTTCGCCTCTGTCGGAACTAAAGAATAAGCTGCTACCCACCTAATTTGAGAGTCAAATTTTCTCTTCTTCTTGTGGGGTGGGACGTATTGCCCGCCTCTTTATTGGATTTAAATGCGTAGCAGCTTATGAAGCTGTAGGAACCAACCTTAAGAACCGTAGGCATCAGTTTAACTTGCGAACGCGAGTGCGGAAGGGAGGCATATCGCCCGCCACTGTTGTCAACTAATCGACAACCTGATGATATCCTCACGCCCCACCGACAACCTCATAGCACCAGCTTCGCTATATCTAGCTTAAAAAATGAGTTCCCAACTCTTTAATTCTCTCGACCCAAGCCTGAACTTCATCAGCCACTTTATGCTTCCATTCGAGTTGGAGTACTTCTCGGCTATGAGAATCATCAAACACCACGTTATCTTTATTTTCAAATACTGGTGCCTGGAATTTCACCCCAGCAGCTGCCGCAAACAAAGTTGCCATCTGGCTAATACTCAGATTTTCACCTGCTGCAAGATAGTGTCCTCCTTTCTCGCCTCTGCGTGCTACAGCGATATAGCAATCCGCTAGATCTTCAACGTGAATCCAAGCAGTCATAAAGTCTGGCGGAAATGGCTGATATCCCCAGTGTGGTTTCCCCGCGATCAACTGCTGAATCGCAAAATCCCAAAACCCGCCACGGGTTGGCGATCGACCATACACTGATGAAGGATACACGATGGAAGCCTTACCCCCTTTGCTGATGTATTCCTCTGTCAGTGCATCCTTCATCAAATTTACATCTGATAATGACTCTGCCCATGCTAAATACTTGGGCTTCGCGAAACCTTGCGGCGGAGGTGTTTCCGTTATTCGTCCTCCATCGGCAGTTATCAGAGAAAAATTCCCACTCGTTGTGATTACATGAATATCTGGTGAGACGGCGCTAGCACCGTATAAAGCCGCTTCCAATGCTATGCGATCTTTCGCGAATTGAGCCTCTTTTGTCGATTCCAGAGGCTTATTCCACGCCACATTAATTATTGTTTTAACATCATATTTGTGAATTACGGCTTCAACATCCTTGGCGGATAATTGTAGTTCTTGGGAGCGGATTATTTCTTTACAGAAGGGCTTGATAGCCTCAATTTCACTGCTTGGACGCACAAGTGCCAACACTTTGAAATCTTCCGTTTGGAAAAACTTCCGGCACAACACTCCACCAATATAGCCTGCTGCACCCAATACTAAGATATTTGACATATTTTGGTTGTTTTAGATCTGCGATTCCGGTAGCATTCCTCTTGGATGTTTAACTAAGAGCTTGTACCAGCCTTTAGGCAACCAGATGCAAGCTTTCACACTTATATTATAAACTCAATTATACATTTGAGCTAATCTCATCAAATGTAAAACCCGCTCTTAATCCAATCGAACTATACCCAGGACTTACAGGCGCCATTGCCAGAAACCAGGTTGCTTGGTATATGTACAGTTGCCAAACCCAGGATTTTTACAAGAAATCGGGTTTCTTTGCGTAATATCATTTCCACTTGCATCGGCATCGCACTCATGGCGGGTTTATCAATACAATTTACCAACCGATACGGGTGATATCAAATCCGGTTGCATGGGAACGATTAGCTTTCTTGCTCATTGCTAATTGCTAATTGTTAATTGCCCCTACAGGTCGTAATTCAGGTGCAACGGTCAACGATATGATGCCACGCTTTACGAACAAACGTTTTGGGTAAAACCCAGGGCAGGCACGGGGTAACTGCCCCTATGACGCTATTAATCATAGCAGTCCGATCCTAAGGAACTTGATAATACATATTCTACTAATTTGAATTTTCCTAAGGCAATTTTTCGATTTTCCAAAGAGTGCTTGGAGATGAAACTTTCCATAAGAAAACGTTTAAGTATGAATCCTGATAAGCAGGTATAATCTGCAATTCTCTTTGTTCTTTCAGATAGGAGAGCAATTCTTGAGAGGTAGAAAATAAAAACATATCACTGAACCCATCAGGGATTGCTAATCTGGTTGGCTGAGACACTAAAAACAATCTTACATGTGGCTTGAGCCTGTAGTTTAAAGGCATTAAGCCATAAACTATATCGCCATCAGATATTACAATTGGGCGAGTTGCTTGGTTAATGATATGAGATGCCTGAATAATAAAGTCGGCTTTTCCATTCCAACTCTCTGTTTGAGAACTAATTGTGCAAGATAGGACTCCAAGGGAAATAAGTATAACTGTGACCAGTTGCCAAACCTTTAAACCTGCACTGGAAGATACCCTAATTTTAGTAGCAAGTAAATAAGCAATGGTCAATTGAATACCTAAAATACAAGGAAATAAGTATCGAGATAAAGCCGATCGTCTTCCCCCAATAACTAAATCTGGTAAGACAATGGCTAGTGCCGTTACACCAGTCAATGTCAAAATAAATAACCAAACTTCTCTTGGAGCATTTCTGCAAAGAAAATAGAATGCGTATAGTACTAGGGCTAAACTTGCTATACCAAAGTAGATAACAAAGGTTTCTTCAGAAATGAATAGTCTTCTTTCATACCAATCCTGCCAGTATATAAATATATCGCATAAGTTCTTTACCCAGCCCCCTAGTAAATCAAGAAAGGGGGCTGGTTGATTTGTCCAATTAGTCATTCTCCTAGCAGTGTTTAGATTGGTAATAATTACAGCGATCCAGGGGATAAAACTTAAAATAACGCAACCTATAGTGAATAAATAAGCCATTATAATCTTGGTTTTACAAAATCTCTCTTTGACAATAATATATATTCCATGTGCAATAGCAACTAAAATAGAAAATAAAAAGGTGTAAAGATTGAGTGCTAAAGTTACTCCGTAAATAAACCAATCCTGCTTCCTGTTCGATCGGATCGCTCTCAATAAAGCCGCACTTGACACTAAGATCATCAATATCCAAAGCGAGCGAGGTCTGGCGTTTTGTGCATTAATGATGTGAACAGGCGATACAGCAATCAAAGCAACAGACATCCAAGCTACTGTTGATGATTCAAATAGTTCCATGCACAGCCAATAAATAGCAGGCAAGACCAGTATGCTGGTTAAGGCGGTAAAAAATCTCATTGCTGCCGCAGAATTGCCAAACCATTGCATCCAAAATCTAGTTAATACAAAATAAAGCGGCGTGTGTTGCGGCGCTCCAATTGCGGTAACTTTTAATGTATCGAGTAAACTTGTTCCCCGCTCAATACGCCGAAATTTTTCTATTTCGTCGGGAGCAATTATTGTATCCCTAGGAATTGATTTGATTACTTCGACGACTGTGTAACCTGCTGCTCTTACTGAGGTAATGCATTCGTCTCCATCAAAAAGTTTTTGCTCGAGGTTGACAAACCGAAAAAATATACCTATCACCAACAGAATAACTATAAGAAACCGCAGATTTTTGGATGGCAAAAGATGGAGATATAACATTTTTCAACTAATAACCTGACGGGTTGACTACGGCTATTGCCAGCTTATTTTCACTCCAACAACCAAGCAAATAAATCCTTAATGGTCAGTTGTAGATCGAGCGCAAATGATGGTACAGGTAAGAGAGCGTCTGGAGCATCAAAGACTTCAGTTTCTTGTTTCGGACGATAAACAAACACAGTTTGCTCATCTGGGTCGATTAACCAACCCATTTGACTTCCATGTTTGAGACAATGAAGAATATTTTTCGTTACTTTTGTCTGATTTTGCTCTGGAGACAAAATTTCAATTGTCCAATCTGGAGCAACAGAAACTATATTGGCAACTTCCCCATTGTCATCGCGGGGAATCCGACTCCAAATCAAAACTACAATGTCAGGTACAATTGAACGACCGCCAAAGGTACAACGCAACTCAGGAAATGCACGAGCGATGCGTTTAGACTTGACTACACCATTGATTGCCGGTACAAATTCTCCTTGAATTGCGCTATGTTTCCCTTGAGGCATCGGTTTCTGGATAATTTTACCATCAATGTACTCACTAGCAGGTTTCGTTTCTGGCAATTGCAGAAACTCCGCCAATGTCAGCATTTTGGATTGTGTTTGTACCATTTTTGGCTTTTCTCCAAGTCTGCTAGACCGAACGCTAATCTCTATTTTACCTAGAACTCAATCAGAAGAATTGCTGAATTTGCTGGGGAATTTTGGATTATGGTTGTACGTCTGGTGGTAAAGGGAACGCACCCCTGTTGTAACCATCCCATACTTTGAAGAGTAATTCACGCCTTTCTCCAGTCGTATTAGTATAGGCTTGAATTTCAGACTGTAGCAACTTTTTCATCAGCGGATGCTTGGCTAAATCTAATAATTCTTTTAGTTCTGTTTCTGAAAAATTAGCTTCTAGTTGGGAAATGTATTTGGCTTCAACATATTTCCATCCAGCTTCTCGTTCTAACAAACTCTGCATCCATGCCATAAATTTGGTATTTTTCGCTGTTTATGGTGAAAATCCAAAATCCAGAATGTTACCGAGGTACAGATTGTAATTATTGGCAATTCCAGCTTCTAACAGAACAGCTTTTGCTAATTCTTGCTTCGCTGTGCTTGTGGCAGCCATTTCTGAATAAACCTCCTTAGAGAATGGCTGTTGAGTATTATCAACGCATCCCGTAACCAAGATGCAAAACACTAACAGAATATTTAGAATACACAAATTAAATTTAGCCATCAGAAAAACTCTAAAAGCCCCCCTTGAAGCCCCCCTTGGCAAGGGGGGTTGGGGGGGATCGATTGCATCCCCCACACAAGAAAACCCCTGGCCCCCTTGTAAGGCCAGGAGAGGAGAGTCTAAACTTTTAAACTTTTCAATAATTGATGGGGAATAAGAGATGGGTAATTAGAATTACCCATTACCCATCTCAAAAGCCTTAGCCGAACTTACCGGCGGTCGAGGCAATTAGGAATGCCCCGTAGGTGAAGACGTAGCCAACTGCGAAGTGAGCTAGACCCACCAAACGAGCTTGAACGATGGACAGAGCAACGGGTTTGTCCTTCCAGCGAACCAGGTTTGCCAAAGGAGTGCGTTCGTGTGCCCATACCAGGGTTTCGATCAACTCTTGCCAGTAACCGCGCCAGCTAATCAGGAACATGAATCCAAGTGCCCACACGAAGTGCGCTCCCAGGAAGATCCAAGACCAGATGGACAGGTTGTTCGTGCCGTAGGGGTTGTACCCGTTGATCAACTGAGACGAGTTCAACCAGAGGTAGTCGCGGAACCAACCCATGAGGTAGGTAGAAGACTCGTTGAATTGAGCCACGTTACCTTGCCAAACACACAGGTGCTTCCAGTGCCAGTAGAATGTGAGCCACGCAATCGTGTTCAGCATCCAGAATACCGACAGGTAGAAGGCGTCCCAAGCGGAGATGTCGCAAGTACCGCCACGACCTGGGCCATCGCAAGGGAAGGCATAGCCGAAGTCCTTTTTATCGGGCATCAGCTTCGAGCCGCGAGCATCCAACGCACCTTTGACCAGGATCAGGGTGGTGGTGTGCAGACCTAGCGCGATCGCATGGTGAACCAAGAAATCGCCAGGGCCAATCGTCAAGAACAACGAGTTAGTACCAGCATTGATTGCATCCAACCAACCAGGTAACCAAACGTTCCCGTAGTTAGGCCATGCGGTGGCGGCGATGCTATCCGGATTGGACAACAAAGCATTCATCCCGTACAGCACTTTGCCGTGGGAAGACTGAATGAACTGGGCAAATACCGGCTCAATCAGGATTTGCTTTTCCGGTGTTCCAAAAGCTACCACTACGTCGTTGTGTACGTACAAACCGAGGGTGTGGAAGCCCAGGAATAACGACACCCAAGACAGGTGAGAGATGATGGCTTCTTTGTGTTGCAGTACCCGATCCAACACGTTGCCTTTATTCTGTTCGGGGTCGTAATCCCGTACTAGGAAGATAGCGCCGTGGGCGAATGCTCCCACCATGATGAATCCAGCAATGTACTGGTGGTGGGTATAAAGCGCCGCCATTGTGGTATAATCCTGCGCCAAGAAAGCGTAGGGCGGCATCGAGTACATGTGCTGTGCTACCAGAGAGGTGATTACACCCAGACAAGCGAGGTGCCATCCCAACTGGAAGTGCAGCGAGTTGTTGTAGGTTTCGTAAATGCCTTGGTGAGGCATGTTGAACGGACCTTCAACGGGTTTGCCAAAGAAAGTTTTGGCATTCATCATGTCTTTGATGCTGTGACCAATACCGAAGTTCGTCCGGTACATGTGTCCAGCAATGATGAACAGAACAGCGATCGCCAAGTGGTGATGCGCGTTGTCAGTCAGCCATAAGGACTGAGATTGGGGATGGAAACCACCCAAGAATGTCAGAATTGCTGTTCCGGCGCCTTCAGAAGTGCCGAAAACATGGTCGAGAGAATCGGGATTTTGTGCATACACGCCCCAATTCCCGGTGAAGAACGGTACCAAGCCAGCGGGGTGAGGTTTAACGGACAAGAAGTTATCCCAACCCACATGGACGCCGCGAGATTCGGGGATAGCAACGTGAACCAGGTGACCCGTCCAAGCGAGAGAGCTAACACCGAACAAACCAGCCAGGTGGTGATTCAGGCGAGACTCGGCATTCTTGAACCAGGACAAGCTGGGACGGAACTTCGGCTGTAAGTGCAGCCAACCCGCAAACAGCATCACCGAGGCGAGAATCAGGAGGAATATCGAACCTTGGTACAGGTCGGCATTCGTCCGCATCCCTTGGGTATACCACCACTGGTACAAACCAGAGTAGGTAATATTGACCGGGTAAGAAGCGGTTGATTGAGTAAACGCATCAATCGCCGGTTGACCGAATTGGGGGTCCCAAATCGCGTGAGCAATGGGACGGACATTCAGGGGATCTTTGATCCACTGTTCAAAGTTACCTTGCCAAGCGATGTGGAACAGGTTACCGGAGGTCCACAGGAAAATGATTGCGATGTGACCGAAGTGGGAAGCGAAGATCTTTTGGTAAAGATTTTCTTCCGTCATTCCGTCATGGCTTTCAAAATCGTGAGCCGTGGCAATCCCGTACCAGATCCGCCTTGTTGTCGGGTCTGATGCCAAATCTTGGCTAAACTTGGGGAATTTTGTTGCCATACTCGAATGTTGTTTTGAGTCTTGTCAACTTGTTTGTTTTTGGTAATTGGTAGTTGGTAATTGGTAATTGGTAATTGGCAATAGGAATTTCAAATTTCAGACCGCTAATTGCGATTCAATCCAAAATCCAAAACGACCCATTACCCATTACCCATTACCCATTACCTATTAACCAATTGACAGCGAGCGAGCTAGGAAGAATGCCCAGGTTGTGGCAATTCCTCCCAAGAGGTAGTGAGCTACACCCACCGCACGTCCCTGAATGATGCTCAGAGCGCGAGGTTGGATTGCCGGAGCCACTTTCAGCTTGTTGTGCGCCCATACGATGGATTCGATTAATTCTTGCCAGTAGCCGCGACCGCTGAACAAGAACATCAAGCTGAACGCCCAAACGAAGTGCGCTCCCAGGAACATCAAGCCATAAGCCGATAGAGCTGAGCCGTAGGAGTTGATTACCTGAGAAGCTTGCGCCCACAGGAAGTCCCGCAGCCATCCATTAATTGTGATGGCACCAGCCGCGAAATTCCCGCCCGTGACGTGAGACACTGTACCATCGCTGGCAACAGTTCCCCACACATCGGATTGCATCTTCCAGCTGAAGTGGAACAGTACAACTGACAGACAGTTATACATCCAGAACAGACCCAGGAACACGTGGTCCCAACCAGAAACCTGGCAGGTGCCGCCCCGTCCCGGACCATCGCAGGGGAAGCGGAAGCCCAAGTTGGCTTTGTCTGGAATCAGGCGCGAACTGCGGGCAAACAGCACGCCTTTGAGCAGAATTAAAGCAGTGACGTGGATGGTGAAAGCGTGGATGTGGTGAACCATAAAGTCCGCCGTTCCCAACGCAATCGGCATCATCGCCACTTTGCCACCCACGGCGACGACACCGCCACCGAAGGCATAGCTAACCGTAGACAGCGCATTGGGCGCTGTATTTCCGGGAGCCAAGGTGTGGATATTTTGTACCCACTGAGCGAATACGGGTTGCAGTTGAATTGCCGTATCCGAGAACATGTCTTGAGGACGACCCCAAGCACGCATCGTATCGTTGTGGATGTATAAACCAAAGCTGTGGAAGCCCAGGAAAATACATACCCAGTTGAGGTGAGAAATAATGGCATCCCGGTGACGGATTACCCGATCCAGCAGGTTATTTTGGTGAACCGCTGGGTCGTAGTCGCGCACCATGAAGATTGCCGCGTGGGCAGCAGCGCCTACAATCAGGAAGCCGCCGATCCACATGTGGTGAGTGAATAAAGATAGCTGCGTCGCGTAATCGATCGCTTGATACGGATAAGGCGGCATCGCATACATGTGGTGTGCCACGATGATGCTCAGCGAACCCATCCATTGCAGGTTCCACGACAGTTGGCAGTGCCAAGAAGTCGTGAAGATTTCGTACATCCCTTTATGACCTTCGCCAGTAAAGGGACCTTTGTGAGCTTCCAGCACTTCCTTGAAGCTGTGACCGATGCCCCAGTTCGTGCGATAGAAGTGACCGGCAATGATGAATAGAACTGCTAATGCCAGGTGGTGGTGTGCCGTATCCGACAGCCACAAGCTACCTGTAACTGGGTTCAAACCTCCCTTGAAGGTGAGGAAATCTGAATAAGCGCCCCAGTTCAACGTGAAGAACGGCGTCAATCCCTTGGCAAAGCTGGGGTAAAGATCCGTCATCAAGCTGGGATTCAAAATCCACTCGTGGGGGAGTGGGATATCTGCCGCCGTCTTGATGAGTTTACCGCCAATCGTCAAGGGTTTTCCAGCATCGATCGCATCCAAGCAAGCCGTAATCGGCATCGAGACGTGGATTTGCTGACCGGCATAACCCAAGCATCCGCATCCCAGCAATCCTGCCAGGTGGTGGTTCATCATCGACTCCACATTCTGGAACCATTCCAGTTTGGGAGCGCGTTTGTGATAGTGGAACCAACCAGCGAATAGCATTAAGCCTGCCATCACTAATGCCCCGATCGCGGTGCAATAGAGCTGGAACGAGTTCGTGATGCCGTTGGCGCGCCACCAGTAAAACAGACCCGATGTGATCTGAATCCCGTGGAAACCGCCGCCGACATCGGCGTTAAGGATTTCTTGACCCACGATGGGCCACACTACTTGCGCGCTAGGCTTAATTCCTAAGGGATTAGCTAGCCAAGCTTCGTAGTTGGAGAACTTAGCGCCATGAAAATACATGCCGCTAAGCCAGATAAAAATAACTGCCAGGTGACCGAAGTGGGCGCTGAAAATTTTGCGCGAAACATCTTCTAAGTCGCTGGTGTGGCTATCGAAATCGTGAGCGTTGGCGTGCAGGTTCCAAATCCAAGTTGTTGTTTTTGGACCCCGTGCCAGAGTGCGGTCAAAGTGTCCCGGTTGTCCCCATTTTTCAAATGAAGTTGGCACCGGATCTTTATCAACCACGACCCTGACCTTCGCCTCCCGCTCTGGAGGACTAATGGTCATTCACACTCTCCCGTTTTATGAGGGTTATTAGTTATTAGTCATCTTTCTTTCCTCTTTTGTCATGGGAATGACTGATGAATTCAGAACTTTTGACTAATAACAAAAGCACATGAAACAACCCATGAAGGTATTTCCTCACCCAAGCTTTCCTGTGGAAAGGTTTAGGCTCACGTGAGGACCGAGCCAAAGCGATCGCGCCGCGTCGGGTCGGAAAATCCCCGGCGTTCATGCCCGGAAACAACCCAATTTCTGCCGATCGATTTCGCTACTCCGGCACAAACTACGTTATTTCTGGCTAAAAAACTGGAAACAGACTCTCCCCACTCCTCTGGTAAATCCATCGGAGCCTTAACACACGCGATCGCTCTTAATCGCTCACCTAATCTCAGCCCATCTTTCTGACTGATGACCTGTTGACAACATTTTTCCCACCAATTTGGGTGTTTTGTCAAGCATCTTCCCAAGGGGAGAAAATTGCCATCAACATATACCCCAATTCCTTTTGGAGACTGGATCTCACCTTCATGGTGTATCATGAGTTAATAGCTCCTTACGGAGTTAGTACAAGTTCCCCGTCGCAGCGGTTTCCCAGGCCAGATGCGGCGGGTTAACTTTATCTTGGTCAAAGCCCAACAGCCTGCAACTAATCTTTACGACTTTTGCTTGCTATTAGGTTTTTGCTGTGCTGCAAAGCACTGTAACGACAAACGAATAAGTTCGCTATGAGGTTTTGTACCTCATTTTCGAGATCATTTACAGCTATCTTTGCAAAACTACAACATCAATCAGTCCTATCAGCCCATAATGTTAATTTATATTAATCTCACTATGAGATATGGGAGGACAAAACCTTTACCTATCAAGGCTTTGAACCAATATTAACAAAATATTAAGTTAATTTAATTATTGCTAAAAACAACGGCTAAAGCCGCTGAAGGGTAATGGCTAATAGGTAATGGGTAACTGGAGAAAGCAACTTACCCTCTTTCTCCAAAGATATAAGCAAAATTTATAGCTATGATAAGCTAAGTTAAATCAAGCAGACCAAGAGCGGCGAATGTTGAAAAAGCTTTCTAGGAAATTTTGTTTTGAGAGATTTTGGTTTAAAAGCTGTTGACTCCAGTCGGAAGCAGTTTGGGCATTAATGTCACCCAGGGTGGGAAAAATAGTGGGAAGATGAGCGATCGCCTCCACTTTAATTCGCTTTTGCATAGCCAGAGCGATGGCACCAATTAACTCGCTAGCTTCTGGTCCCACCAAATGGGCACCGATAATTTCACCGTTTTTCAGCACTAAAATTTTACAAAAACCCGTTGTTTCCCCGCGCATTTGGGCTTGATCCACACCTTTAAAATACCGGCGCAAAACCATGACATCATCCCCATAGCGGCGGATTGCTTGTTCTTCGGTTAAACCCACCCGTGCCAATTCAGGATCGGAAAAGATTGCCCAGGGAATGTAGCGATAATCGACATTGTAAAAAGGGAAAAATAGCAGATTTTTCAAAGCAATTTTTGCTTCATAAGTAGCCACGTGGGCGAACCGATAGCCCCCCAAAACATCACCGCAAGCATATATTCGAGAGTTAGTTGTTTGCAATTTTGGGTTGACGCGAATGCCGCGCTCGTCTACCTCAACTTTTACCCCTTCTAAATTTAGATTATCGACGTGGGGCTGCTGACCAATGGCAACTAAAATTTCATCTGCTTCAATCGCTTGCTCGCCAGCTTGAATCCACTTTTTATCTTGAATCCACTTGACTTGAGTCACTCGGCGATCTGTGAGAACGCGAACCCCCTCGGCTTCTAATTGCGCTTGAATTAACAGATTAGCCTCTGCATCTTCTTTAGGCAAAATTTGGGGACTGCTGACAACTAGGGTAACGCTAGAACCAAATCGGGTAAAAGTCTGAGCTAATTCAATTGCTTGCGGGTCGCCGCCGATGATACTTATGGTTTTGGGGAGTTTAATATTAGCTTGCTGCCAGATACTATCGGGAGTGAGATAGCCAGCACTTTGCAACCCGTCAATTTCTGGAATAATGGGACGAGATCCGGTGGCGATTAGGTAAGTACGCGATCGCAAGATTTGCTCGTTAACCACAAACCCCAAGTAAGGGCGGCGACAAAATTCCCCCGCCCCAAAAATAACATCAACCCCCAATGCCGCTAAAACTGCTGGTGAGTGTTGTTCATCCAAAGCAGCAACTGAACCTTTAGCCCATTTCAGCGCTTCGGTAAATTGCACCGCCACTTTTGGCAGGACAATTTTTTCATCTAATTCCAAATTTACGCCAAACGCTTTCGCGCCCCGCATCTGATGGGCTACCCGCCCAACTTGGTTTAAAGCTTTGCCGTATTTAGCAAAAGATTCCGACCAACTTGAACCTAAAAGCGGCGCAGCTACCAAAGCAACGCGGGCTTTCAAATAAGTTGCTTTGATCGCAGCATAAATCCCCGCAGGAGTACCGCCAATTACAACTAGATCGTAGTCAACCATAGGGATTTGAGATTTGAGATTTAAGATTTCAGATTTGGGATTGAAGAATTATACCTGTCCAGAAACCCGGTTTTTTAGAAATGGCGAATTGCTCGCTTGCTAATTGCTTGTCTCCAGATCAGCCATTAGCGATTAGCAATTAGCAGTTACACAACCGTTGCTACCGAACATAATATGACGCCCCTTTTTGGTTTCAGATTGATATTTAAATCTGCAAGTCTGAAATCTGAAATTGGCAATGATTTTAATTGAGGATTTGTGCCAATCCTTCAATCAGGCGTTGGTTATCGGCTGGGGAACGAACGGCTACCCGGAAAAAGCGATCGCCTAGTTCTGGAAAGCTAACGCAATCGCGGATCAGAATCTGACTCTGCTGGAGTAACTTCTCCTGAATCAAAACGCTAGATTGTTCCGACCGTACAAGTAAGAAATTGGCAGCACTCCTGTAGGGATGTAACCCCGGTAATTCAGCAAGACCTTGAAATAACCGGGGTCTGGCCCCACTCAGCCAATCCCAAGAAAGCTGCTCAAACGCTTGATCTTGTAAGGCAGCAACGGCGGCGGCGGCGGCTAAAACGTTTACAGGCCAAGGATCGCGCCACTGTTGCCATTGCCGGAGTCGATTTGGATGCGCGATCGCATAACCCAATCGCAGTCCTGGAAGGCTGTAGAACTTGGTCAGACTTCTCAGAATCACCAAATTCCCATACTCCTGCACCAACGGAATCAAGCTTTGCTGTTGGTGGGGCGGTACAAAGTCCATAAAAGCTTCATCCACCACCACCAACGCGAATTGATCCAACAACGGCAGAATCGTTTCCCGTGAAAATAACTGACCCGTCGGATTGTGGGGGTTATTCAGCAGTAAACCCGTTCGGGAATTGGTAATGGGTAATTGGCTAGCTTCTGCCCTATTACCCATTACCCACGATCCATTAGCCAAAGGCCACTTAAACACCTTGGCCTTAAACGCCAAGAGCGCCCTGAAATAGTCGCCAAAGGCTGGCGTTACCAGGTAAGTGGCTTCGAGTTCCGATAACTCCCTTGCTGCCCAAGTCAGCAGTTCCGCAGAGCCGTTCCCTGGCAAAATCCAGTCAGATGGTAGATGATGCGCCACAGCGAGAATTGCCCGCAGTTCGGAATAGTCTGGATCGGGATATGCCCTAGTGTCTTGTAGGTGGGCAACAATCGCCGCCAGCACTGATTCCGGTGGTCCCAACGGGCTGATACTCGCAGAAAAATCAACAATAGCGGTGGGGGGACAGCCTGCAACTGCGGCTGCCCAAGCTAAGTTCCCCCCGTGCTTTGGTCGATTCAAGCTTCTATTCTTCCTTTGAAGTCCCCTATTTTGGGGGCGCGACTTTTTCTTTAAACAGCTTGCCAGGAGAAAAGGCAGGCACTTTCGTTGCCGGGATTTCCATTTTGTCGCCCGTTTTGGGATTGCGACCTTCGCGCGCTTTACGTTCCCGTGGCTCAAACGAGCCAAAGCCCACCAGAGTCACTTTATCCCCGGAGGACACCGCTTCCACAATCGCCTCTAGGGCGGCTGTCAACACTGCATCTGCTTGTTTTTTGGTGACATTGGCCTTATCGGCTACAACATCCACTAATTCGCCTTTATTCATTTTGTTTTCCGATCTCCTTCGAGAAATCTGCTTTGTCGATGTGGAAGCCCCATCCCGAATGCGGGCGTGGGGCGTCTTCAACGCTTCCGGGTCTTGGCAAAAACGCCCAGTCGCGCTATATGAGCGGGGGTATTTCAACTTCAAATCTCTGAAATGCCCATCCGCTCGAAGTTTTACTGCCTTATTCTAAGGTGTACTTGCCGAATATGGATCTATGAAACCTTTAAGTTATATGGATTTGGGGATTTTTTTCTCCCTACCCACTCTCAACCCTGTAATTTTATGGTTAACCCGCCTTAAAATTCCTTCTAATACGGGTTGACATTTGATTTATTTTATGATTTAACCCTGAGATAAGTAGGTTGGGTTGACCCAGAGAAACCGGGTTTCTCAGATGACTCCTACCGTTCGGAAAAACCTACCCAAATCTGTACAAAGCTCGAAATAGCTCCCCAGAGTAACGAACGTGCAGGCTAAGACTTCACTGTCTACGTTGGGGAAGTCATGACACCGGAGAATGAACGCCAGTTCTCTGCTCTGTCGAACTAGGTTAAACAATAGTGGCGAAAGGTTTATAAGCCGGTGCCTAGTTCCTCACAAGCTTCCTCAACCTTGCCGAGGCAAACATTACACTTGGACTGGTCAAACCGACCACAAAAAAATGAGCAACTACGTTTTTTTGATTGATACTCTGCATAGACCGATAAATCCAATTCATCCAGCCCAAGCAAGAAAACTTTTAGCACAAGGAAAAGCTGCTGTATTTCGCAGATATCCTTTTACCTTAATCCTCAAGCGAGTCGTTGAAAATATTGTCACCTATCCACTTTCACTCAGGATTGACCCTGGGGCTAAATTCACGGGAATATCCCTGGTAAACAATCGGGACGAAATTGTTTGGGCGATGGAATTAAAACACCGAGGGAAGCTGATTAAACAGGCGCTACAGTCCCGTGCTGCTCTGCGATTAGGGCGTCGTTCCCGCAATACTCGCTACCGCCAAGCTAGATTTCTCAATCGTTCCTCCTCGATGAGAGCGGGAAAAATTGCACCTAGTCTAATGAGTCGCGTTCATAACATTAACACCTGGGTCAAGCGGTTAATTAAATTTTCTCCTGTAGCCGAAATCAGACTTGAACTGGTGAAGTTTGACCTGCAAAAACTGGAAAATCCTGAAATCAGCGGAATTGAGTATCAGCAAGGCTCTTTACAAGGCTACGAGGTCAGAGAATATCTTCTGGAAAAGTGGCAAAGAAAATGTGCTTACTGTGATAGAGAAAATGTGCCGCTTCAGGTTGAGCATATTGTAGCCAAGGCAAAGGGAGGAAGTGACAGAATTTCCAATCTCTGTCTGGCTTGCTGCAAATGCAACCTCAAAAAAGGAACAAAAAAACTGGAGGTGTTCCTCAAGCATAAACCACAGTTGCAAGCACAAATTCTCAAACAAGCGAAGTACCCGCTACTAGATGCAACTGCGGTAAATACTACTCGATGGAAATTGCTTTCCATTCTCAAAGTTACAGGACTACCAATATTGACTGGCTCCGGCGGGTTGACTAAGTTCAACCGCACGAGGTTAGGACTACCAAAAGCTCATTGGCTCGATGCTGCCTGTGTTGGAGTTGTGGATAATCTCTCGCTCTTAACCACAAAGATTCTGCACGTAAAAGCTACAGGTTTTGGTGGGAGGCAAAGATGTCAAACCGATAAATACGGTTATTCCATCAAGCATCGTCCGTTGCGTCCGATTCATGGGTTTTGCACTGGGGATATTGTCAGAGCAGATGTCCCCAAAGGCAAATATAAAGGCGTTTTCATCGGTCGTGTTTGTCCGATGTCAGATGGACGAGGTGAGTTTGTCATCAATAAAAAACGCAGGTCAATCAACCTGAAATATTGCAAAGCAATTCATCGCAGAGATGGCTACAGCTATGGGTGAAACACTAGCCAAACGGGAAGGAATGTCCAGATATGTCCACAAATCAACCAACAGTTACTACCCCACAGAAACCGGGTTTCTAGGAAAAAGAAACCCGGTTTCTCACAGCGTCCCGCGTTAGTCAGCACTTACCCACAGAAACCGGGTTTCTAGGAAAAATCGTCGCTTTGGTTGCCAGAGATGCCAGCTTTGAAACCCGGTTTCTCACAGCGTCCCCCACAGAAACCGGGTTTCTAGGAAAAATAGTCGTTTTGCTTGCCAGAGATCCCAGCTTTGAAACCCGGTTTCTCAGAGCGTCCCCCACAGAAACCGGGTTTCTAGGAAAAAGAAACCCGGTTTCTCACAGCGTCCCGCGTTAGTCAGCACTTACCCACAGAAACCGGGTTTCTAGGAAAAAGAAACCCGGTTTCTGTGAGCTTCGTGCGTCAGTCGGTTCCCCACAGAAACCGGGTTTCTAGGAAAGAAACCCGGTTTCTGCGATCGTCGCGCGTCACTGCTGAGGTGGTTGGGTTTCACTCCCATTCCACCCAACCTACTTTTTGCCAGCTAGCGATTGTTGACACCCGGAATACCACCGCGCTGTTGCAACATTTGCTGCACATCCGGACTGGGGCGATAGCGATAGCCAAATGGAGCGCCAGAGGAGTCATCCAGCACCTGGGGCGTCAGCAATACAATCACCTCTTGTCGGGCGTTTTGCCGCTCTGTCCTTCTAAACAGCGCCCCCAAAATCGGAATATCGCCTAAAATCGGTACTTTAGTGATACTTGTGCGGTCTGAGTCCTGAATAATCCCCGATAGAATTAACGTCTGACCGTCTCGTATGCGAATTTGTCCGGATTGCAAATCCCTTCTTGCTAACAATGTAATTTGACTGCCCCCAGCAATATTGGCTACACCTGAAGGCGCCGTAATTGATGGATTCACAGTCATGGTAACAAAGCCGTTATCGTCAATCCGGCTCACCTGAATCTGAAGAGTTAAACCGGCATTTCCTTTTTCTACCCTTTCGGTTACAGTTTGACCGGCATTAGTATTTTCCCGCTGAATGATTCGGTTTGTTACCACTTCTTGACCGAGGTTGACACTAGCAGTCTCCCCTTCTTGGATGAGCAAAGTCGGGTCGGTCAAAATCTTGGCGTTGTTATTGGTAATTTGAGCTTGTAGGAGAGATAGAAAACGGGTGGGGAACTGGAACAAAGACGGCAGAGCAGTTGTAATACTACCGGGCTGACCCTGCGATACTTGGGGGGTGAAAATTACAGTTCCATCCGGATTCTGTTGTCTTTGGAACGTGATCACTGTATTGGTAGCTGGTTGAATTTGTGTGATGCCAGCTCCTAACGGATTCCCTGAAACAGGAGCTGAAGGTGCCAAGAACTGACCGACTCCAGTTCCTTGAACTTCGCGAGCTTGCCCGGTATTCGGATCGACAGTAATTGTACGCGGAACGGTTCCAGGGACGTTGATAAAGCTGTTTGGATCAAAGAAAGGCGATCCTTGAATCGGATTGGGGATGACCGTTGGGCTGACCAAACTCCCAGAGGCTTCCGCAGCTTGGGGGGGTCTGAAACCACCATAGTTAAAGTACGCGGCTCCGCCGTCAATTGAAAAGAAGGCTCGACCCACTCCAAAGGAAAAGCTCGTATTCGCCAGATCGGTGTTTAACAAGTTGACATCGATAATCTTGACGTTTACCGCCACCTGACGACGCCTAGCATCTAGCTGAGATATTAAAGCTGAAGCTAGCTCAATTTTGCGGGGATCTCCAACAACCGTAATCGCATTGAGTCTTTCATTAGGCGTCACCAACACCCCTCTGAGTGGTAAGTTGGCATTTCCCTTGTAAGAGGTTTGTCCCTGATCGTTTAGCTCATCCGCTGTCACTAATTCAACCTGGGTTTGGGTGGTCGTAACGGTTCGCGCAGTTGCTCCTTCTCCAATAGTTACTATTTGCGTCGTAGTTCGTACCTCATTCCTTTCTGCCCCCTGTTCAATCAGAAAGCGAGTTGCATCCAAAGCTAGAATTTGATTCAGACGTAGGGTGCGACTAATAACATTACGGGCTTGATCGGGTAATCTAGTACCAACGAAAATTGTGCGTCCCTCTCGATTAGCTTCCAGTCTGCTAATTCGCAGGACGTAATTAAACACGTCTTGAATTGACTCATTTTCAATATCCAATGAAATCGTAGAGTCCAACAAACCCAAACCCTGACCTTGTCCTTGAGCTTGAGCTTGCCCACCCGTTGGCGTCGGTTTGACAAAAGCGATGTTCAAATTAGCGGCGCGGGCAAGGAGAGATAAAACTTCTCGCACCGGAGCGTCCCGTAGTAGCAGGCGAGGAATACGCTCAGCAGTTCCCAGATCGATCGTGCTGGCAGAGGTATCAGCTTCCGAAACGGCAATATCGCCCACTGGGGGTGCAACTGCTCTGGGTAAGAAAGGCGGCGCTGGGCTAACGGGTTGAATTGTCCCGGATGCCGGTGCGGGTTGCCCATTGATCGTAATTTGTGGGTTGGTAACTAATGGGGTTTGCCCGGTAGGCTGCTGTGCGGTTGGTACTTGCGCTGTGGGGCTGTTCCCCTGATTCGGGGTCGTCTGGGTAGGGGCAGCTGCCGCTCCTCCACCGGCGCCGCTGAAGCTCAAGGCTATTCCCCCGCCGCCCGGGCGATCGACTATCTCTCCTTTGGGGACGCCATTCGTGCCGCTGACCGTCACCCTGATGCTGTTGGCATTCATCTGAGTTATCGTCACCGCAGCAATACCGGGGGCTGGGTTATCTTGACGAAAAGTGTTGCCTTGTGGTAAGCGCAACTGGGTATTCGTGATATCCGCAACTAAGTCGTTGCGGCGATTGATCATAAAGATTTGCGGGCGATCGCCGTCTCGCGTTTCCAGAACCACCTGCACCCCGTTGCCATTGGGATTGACCCGCACACCCGTTACCTGAGTTGCTGCTGCCCAAACTGGCTGTGTCGCTAGGAGGACTCCTCCCCCGATCAATAATGCTCCCAGTCCTTGATGCTGTTTCACCTTTTCCCTCCTCACTCCAACAGGTTGGCATCTTCTGGAAACTTGAGGGCGATGTTGCCCTACAAGATACGTTTATTTATTTTTTATTTTTACGGTCGCCTCTTCATGGGATTATTTATACCATTTCTATTTTTTCTTGGACACATTGGAAACTGGAAACCGATCGCTCGCTTCAGCTCCTAATCCTGCGGCAGCTGGTAGCACGGCTATTGTAAAATCTTCTCTTGTACACTGGTCTGAAACCAGGTTTGGTACTGCCTCGCGATCAAGTCCTGCGATCGCCCGCACCGCGGCGAGTTGAGCTAACTCTCGGATAGCTAATCAAAAAGCGTATTATTATATCATCTATCCTTATTTTTGTCAATTAATTTTCCCCGCTGCCCACCTGCCCCCCTGCCCACCTGCTCCCCTAAAACCGGGGTAGCAGGTAGGGTTGCAGTACTACTTAGCTGGCTGTTGTTGCCCTGATGGGGGGGTTGCGGGTGCGAATTTGGCTTTTTCTTCGGCGGTGAGGGGTCTGAGTGCCTGCAACTGAAAGGATGTTTTCAGCTTTCTCACCGGGTTGGCGATGGGTTTGCCATTTTCGTCGAATTGGGCGATCGCTTGTCCGGTTCCGCTCTCGTTCACCTTGACCGGCACCAGTTTCCCTTGCTCGCGGTAAACGTAAAATCTATCCGTCGTCTCCAACTCGGATTTCAAATTTTTTACCACTAGCAGGGGTTTGAGGCGTTCGAGATCGAGCATGAACAGCATTGTCTGGGCGAAGGTGCCTTCCAGTTCGACGATATATACTTCGCGGTACAGTTTGTTGTTGACCGCCGTACCTAAAGAAGAGTCGGTGACTGGACCAGAAGCTTTGGGATCTGGCTGAAACTTTTTCAGTCTTGCCTTGACATCATCGGGTTTGAGGTTGGTATTTCTATTTTCAATGCGCTTGTTCAGGTCTAGTAGCAACGTCTTTAAGCTGGGTTGATTGGCAAACAATGTAAAGACAGATGCTTGTTGCTGCTTAGCAATTGCCAGATCTGCCTGCGCTTGTTGCAGGTCTTGCTGGAGTTGTTCTTTGTTTTTGGCGTTGGCTTTCTCTGTGTTAATTTCATCGATCAGCGTTTGATTCGCTTGCATTACCGGCTGCACAAAGTTCATAAACAGATAAGCAGCGCCTGCCAACCCGACAACGCCAATTAGGATACCAGTGACCTTGGGGGTGAATTCAATGCCAAACGCACTGGGATATTGCGCCCCACCGTTCTGCTCGGCGCCATCGAGCATGGCGTCATCAGCGTAAGCCATTTTGAAGCACTCCTTTTTGCTGAAGGTTTTCGATTCGAGTTACCAGTCCCAATGCACCCTTACGCTCTAATTCTCGCAATAACTTAGAAGCCGGAGTATCGCTCAAACTCGTTCTAATCGTGAATTCCACCACTTTTCTCAGTTTTGGCTGAGTACCGCCGCTGGCGGTGCTACTCGACTGACTCTGTTGCCACTGAGCGGGGTAGTCTTTTAATTCGGAGATCACGAGTTTGGTTTCTTCTGGTTTAAAGAAGGGGGATTGCTGGAGGGTCAGCAAGAAATCGTTGATGCTGCCGAAGTTGTAGGTCAACCCGCTAATCAAGATGGTGTCCGTTGCTGGCACGCCCGTGGTGGTGGTGGTGGAACTCGTGCCAGCCGATGCGGGTTGTACGCTTTGGCAGTTGGCGATATCTGATGAAGTCGGTACGGTTTGGCCTACGCAGGTCAGCTGGACTCCGGCTGGTAAGCGATCGCGTACATCCTGCAACATTGCACTCCAAGGTTTGAGCTGGTCGAAAACCGTCACTAAGCCTGTTGTTTCCTCTTTAATGTCTTTAACTTGTTTTTTGACATTATCGATTTGCTTTTGCTGAGCTTGTGTTGCTGCGTTTTCTTGCTTGAGTTTGTCGCGTTCTGCCGTCAGCCTATTGGTTTCATTACTCTGGTAAAACCAAAAACCGCCCACTAATGCCAAAGGCAGCAACCCCGCCGCTACCCCCGCATACATTACCATTCTTTCATTCAGGGGTGTTGGTCGTCTTGACCCACCGCCAGTCTCAACTTTTACTGGCTTCCGCTGGGGGTCATTGAGAAAATTAATTTCCAGGTTATACATCGCGTCAAACCTCTCTAAGTCCTAAACCCAGCACTACTCCCAATCCCGGTCGTTGCACTGAGGTAATATCTTCGCCAACTTCCAAGCCTAAAGCCGCTACCGGATCGACCTGAGTTGTAGGCAAGCTCAACCTTTGGGTGAAAAATTCATCCAACTGTCCAATTCCGCCTCCGGGTCCCGCCAGCAGCAGCTGCGCCACTTCCAAATTGCTGCTCTGATTCAGATAAAAATCGATCGAGCGACGCAATTCGTCGGCTAGCTCTCCCAATACTCTCAGCATAGCTGCCATGCCGGGATTAATCCCGGTCGCACCGCTTCTTACTCCCGTATCCACTGGTGCGGTGGGAATCGTAATTCCTTTTAGCACTTCGGTATTGCGGTCCGTAGGCAAGTTCATCGCCCGCTTGAGGGCGCTTTGAATTTGGAACATGCCGATGGGGACGGTACGGGAAAACTGCGGCACTCCATCCACTACAATCGCAATTTCCGTACTCTCGAACTCGATATCCACCAGCACCGCCGCTTCTTGGGATGAAAATTGCCGCAGTTGCTCGCGAATCGTCCGAATCAGGGAAAAACTGTTAATTTCCACCACGTCGATTTGCAATCCCGCCTGCTTAAATGTCTCGATGTAGGTATCGGTGACTTCTTTGCGGACGGCGGCTAGCAGTACGTTCGTTTTTTCAATCCCATCTTCATCGGTGAAAAAGCCGAGCTTCTGATAATCTACATCGGCTTCTTCGCGCGGAAATGGCAAGTAAAGCCCCGCTTCGTGGTTTAGCACCATGTCCCGCAGTTCTGTTTCGTTTAGTTCTGCCGGAACTGGTATAATCCGCACGATCGCTCCCGCTGCCCCCGGTACTGCTGTGGCGACCCGGGTCGCTTTAATCTTTTTTTCTGCCATTGCTGTGGAAATTAGTTCTGCCATCTGCGGCGGGTCAACGATTTGACCTTCTTGAAATACGCCTTCCGGTACTTCCACCGAGTGCAGGGTGACTAATTTATAACCCGGTCCTTGCTTGCGTAACTGGGCAATATTGATCCGTTCTGGGGCTAATTCGATGCCCACCCCAGGTTTGCGCTTGGAAAATAGATTCTTTAAGGCATTAACCACTGTTGTAGCCCGTTTTTTTCCAGGATAAAGAATGATAAAAAATGTACTCTAGATCGATAACCAGGGATCTGCTACCCAATTTTATCTACAACTCACCTGGGTTGTTTGACCAAACAATTGGGAGTCATACATAGGATACCCCCAATCATCGAAAAAGCCATCAAGGATTCACATGCGTGAATTTAAAACCTGGAAGCGATTGAGCGTTTTTGCTTTGCTGGGATTATTGCTGAGTTGGATTTTAGCCGTAGGCGGTTGTACGCCTGGGTCTAACAGGGGTGCAACCAGCACCCAGGAAGTCGAGTTCTGGACGATGCAGCTACAGCCGCAATTTACCGATTACTTCAACCAGCTGATTGCTAGTTTTGAAGCTAAAAATCCCGGTGTCAAGATCCGCTGGACCGATGTCCCTTGGTCGGCGATGGAAAGCAAGATTCTGACGGCGGTTTCGGCGAAAACAGCCCCCGATGTGGTAAACTTAAACCCCGATTTTGCTTCCCAATTGGCGTCCCGCAATGCCTGGTTAGATTTGGATGCTAAAGTACCAACTGGGGTGCGTGCTTCCTATTTACCCAATATTTGGCAAGCAACAACGCTCAACGGTAAAAGTTTTGGCATTCCTTGGTATCTTGCTTCCGGAATAACGATTTACAATAGCGCATTGTTGGAGCAAGCTGGGATTAAATCTCCGCCTGCGACTTACGCAGAGTTGGCGCAAGTGGCGCAGCAAGTTAAAGAAAAAACGGGCAAGTACGCTTTTTTTGCTAGCTTTGTTCCGGAAGATTCGGCGCAAGTCTTGGAATCTTTCGTCCAGATGGCGGTTAAATTGGTCGATGACCAAGGGAAGGCGGCGTTTAATACTCCCGAAGGTAAGGCGGCGTTTCAGTATTGGGTGGATTTGTATAAAAATGGGCTATTGCCGAAAGAAGCCTTGACACAAGGACACCAACGTGCAATTGAGCTATACCAAGCTGGGGAAATTGCCATCTTAGATTCGGGAGTGCAGTTTTTGGGTGCAATCGCTAAAAACGCCCCCGCGATCGCCAAAGTCTCCGCTACCTCCCCCCAAGTTACCGGCAAAACAGGTAAAAGAAATGTTGCGGTAATGAATTTGTTCGTCCCCCGCGATACAAATATCCCCGATGGGGCGGTCAAGTTTGCTTTATTTGTTACCAACGACGAAAATCAACTAACTTTTGCTAAAGCTGCTAACGTCCTCCCTTCTACAGTTAAAGCGCTGCAAGATAATTACTTTAAAACCCTCCCTGGCAATGCTACACCAATGGATAAAGCTCGCGTTGTCAGTGCCAATCAACTAAAGCTTGCTTCAGTGTTAATTCCGGCAATGAAAGACCGCAACTTGTTGCAAAAAGCAATTTATGAGAACTTGCAGGCGGCAATGTTGGGTGAAAAGACTGTGGAGCAAGCTGTAGCAGATGCTGCAACCGAGTGGGATAAACGTTCGTAGTAAGCACTTAAGTGCTTACTACGAACTTTGCTTTGCCCCTTGATTTTATCGGTTTTTTGGGCTATTCTTATAATGGGAAAAGATGCGCCCATATAAGCTCGATTCAAATTGAAAGATTGTGGCTAACGACGATATGTAGGGTGCGTGACTGTTGTCACGCACCGTTTTGATTTAAAGAGGGTGCATTACACTGCCAGGACTTAGGCATCGATCCCCCCAACCCCGGAGAAAAAAAGCGATCCCCCTCACATCCCCCTTTTTAAGGGGGACGGGAGGGGGATGCAAAGGGGAGTTGGGGGGAGCGACTGGGTTAGCACACCTTACAAGCTAAAAAGTGACCGATGAGATAGAGGGAACCGCATAAAACTGTTAAGGTTTCTTTGTCGGTGAAGGCGGCGTCTAAGGCGGTTTCTAAGTTGGGATAGACATGACAAAAAGCCAAGTCGGGGCATATATTTTGAGCTAGGGTTGCCAGGTGTTGCGGATCGGCGGAACTATTGTCGGGGACGGGAACTAGGAAGAGGCGATCGCCCGTTTTTAGCAATGCTTTAAAAATATCCGCATGGTCTTTAGTAGAAAGCATTCCCATCACCCAGGAAATCGAGTATGGGTAATGGGTAATTGGGAATGGGTAATTGGTAATTTTCTTCTGCTCCTCTGCTCCCAAAGTTTCCCCATTTCCCAAAGAATCGACATATTGACGCAGGACTTGTGCGGCGGCGGGGTTATGGGCGCCATCGATTAATAATTGATGGTTTTTCCAAGTCGTCCATTGGATACGTCCAGGCCATTTTGTGTTTGCCATACCCGATGCGATCGCTTCCTCTAAAATCTTCCAACCCTGTTGTTGTAGCAGCTGGAGGGATGCGATCGCTAACGCCGAATTCATCAGTTGAAATTCCCCCCACAAAGCCAAGGGATATCTAATTCCTTCATATTCTACCCACCTCTGCGTCCTCTGCGTCTCTGCGGTTTTTATTTCTATAGCTGGAGATGGAAAAATAGCCGGACAACCTAACTCTTGAATCCGCTTTTCTACCACAGCTAAAGCTTCCGGCGGTAACAATCCAATCACAGCAGGACATCCAGGTTTAAGGATACCCGCTTTTTCGTTAGCGATATCTGCTAAAGTTGGCCCTAGAACCTGCCAGTGTTCCCGACTGATAGAAGTAATCACCGTTACTAGGGGACGCGAGCATACATTTGTTGCATCCAAACGTCCCCCCAAACCTACTTCTATAACAGCAATATCCACTTGTTGTTGAGCAAAATACAACCAAGCGGCGGCGGTGATAACTTCAAACTGAGTCGGTGATGCTTCATCCGGATTAATGGCAGCTTGCACTTGCAGCAATAATTGTTCTAATTCTGTTAATGAAATAGGCTGTTCGTTGATGCAAATGCGTTCGTTCCAATCGATTAAATGGGGAGAAGTATAGCGTCCGACGCGATAACCTGCTGCTGTTAATACGGCAGAAAGATAGGCGCAAACAGAACCTTTGCCATTTGTTCCCGCGACGTGGATAACGGGGACTTGCTGATGGGGGTTTCCTAAGTTGGCTAATAACTTGTGAATGCGTTCGAGTCCGAGGTGAACGCCGAAGTGTTGGAAGGGTTGGAGAATAGAATCTATGGTCACTTTGGGGAATGCGATCGCTCTTTAATAGAATTATGCAATAGTAACGTACCAAAACCAAAGCAAGTGGGGAGTATTCGAGTTATCTTGGAAAAAAACCAGGAGAAATTCAGATGGTAAGTTCAGTCGTAGAATTAACAGAGTATCAAGTCAGCCAATCTCGCCAAATTACACTAGAAGACTGGATGCAAAACCCGCCCGACAATAAGGAGTGGATAGACGGACAATTAGTGGAGAAAAACGGTATGACACTGAAGCATGGTCGGGTTCAATCCAGATTAGCGACTGGTTGGAGAAATTATAAAGATTCCAGTGGACAGGGAGGAGAAGTTTACACAGATGCACCCTGTCGCACTAATAAACAAGGACGCAGGCCGGATGTTTCTTATCTTACTCCAGAATTGGTGGCACAATTTGGCGAAGCTGCCGTATTACCTCAGAGTTTCCCGTTGAGTGCGGAAATTGTTTCCCCTACCGATTTAGCTGAAGATGTTATTGCCAGATCTCAAGAGTATTTACAGTCAGGTGGCGAGGAGGTTTGGTTAGTATTCCCTGAAAATAAATGGATTATTGTCATCACTCAAGATCGCCAATTTGTGTTTACTTCTGGTAAAACGGTTACCACTCAAATTGTTTTACCAGGTTTTAGCGTTTCTGTAGATGAGCTATTAGGATGAAAAATAGTAAAAGACCTATTGTTGATTATTTGAAGGGCGGGCGGGACGCCCACCCCACAAGCAGTTTGTTCCTATTTTTGTGGGGTGGGCATCCTGCCTGCTAAATCCACCCCACAACCAGTTTGTTCCTAGTTTTGTGGGGTGGGCATCCTGCCTGCTAAATCCACCCCACAACCAGTTTGTTCCTAGTTTTGTGGGGTGGGCATCCTGCCCGCTACACCCAACCCACAACCAGTTTGTTCCTAGTTTTGTGGGGTGGGCATCCTGCCCGCCCCAGGTATTGCCAGAGGTGTAAAATACTCAAAAAAATAGGCCAGATTTCCCTAGCCTATTTTTAAATTACTCCCCCTGAAACCTTTAACCAAACAGATCAAAACCTGCCACAGCGATCGCGCCAGCTAACGCAGATATAGCAACTGAAGTAATCGCCGTACCAAATAACCACCAAGCAGCAGTTGCAGCAGTTTTTCTCGCTTCTTCGCCTTGTTCTTTAGCTTTTCGCTTCAAATCTTTGATGCGTTTCTTAGCTTCTTCTTGCAGGCGTTCGGCGCGCGTTACAACGCTATCCCGTGCGGCTTCAATTTGGTTGATAATGCGGTTCGCATCTGCTTCGGAAATATCCGGGCGCGAACTCAGAATTGCAACTAAAGTATCGCGGTCAAATTGACTCAAACGTTCCTTCAATGCGTCAACTCCCGCTTGCGGATATTCAAATAATTTGCGGAAGTCGCGTTTGATGCCTTCGTAATTGAGTTCGGGACGTTCTAACGAGTTGAGATAATCCCGAATTATGGCAAAAATCGAGTCAATTGCTGATTGAAGTTTCGTTTGGACAAGCTGAACTTGTTGGACAAATTGCTCGCGCACCGAGATGATTTGATCCGCAATGCGATTTGCTTCTTCTTCGGAAATATCTTCCCGTTGGGATAGGAGAGAAACTAAGGTAGAACGATCGAAATGTTTGATGCGATCGCCTAAACTTTCCACCCCTGCTTTCGGATCGCTGAACAACAATTGCAAGTCGCGTTTAATCGCATCGGGATTGAGTTCTTCCTTGTTCGTATTCCGCAGGTAAGTTTCCAAACTTGCTTGGAAATCTTGTACCCTTTCTTTGGCGCGAGATGCTAAGCGACGGGGTGTTTTAATAATGCTGCGAATTTGCTCTTGCACTTGGTCGATGATGCGATTAACTTGCTCTTCAGTCAAATCTCCCCGCTGACTCAGCAATTTAACCAATGTTTCCCGATCGACTTGAGAAAGTCTTTCGCGCAATGCTAAAGCACCTTCTTTGGGATTTTCAAACAGTGTAGCAAAATCGCGCTTGATACCTTCTGGATTGAGTTCTTCCAGGTTAGTATTTCGCAGGTAATCTGCAATTCTGGCGCTAACTTCGTCGTACTGTTCTTTGATTTGTTGGGGTGCGTTTAAAATGCTATCCCTTATCGACAATATTTGGTCGATAGTTTGATTGATTTGTTCTTCGCTGAGATCTCCCCTCGCGGTGAGTAATTGCACGAGGGTATCGCGATCGAATTGGGAGAGACGCATTCTTAACGCAGTAATTCCTGCTTGGGGATCTTCTAGAAGCGTTTGGAAATCCCGCTTAATTGCTTCGGGATTTAATTCTTCCTTGTGGGTATCGCGCAGGTAAGCTTCTACTCGTTGGCGAAGTTCGTCAGCTTTGGATTTGAGTTGTGCTTGGATTTCTTGCGCTTGGGAGATGACGCGATCGCGCGTACTTTCCAATTGACCGATCAATCGATCTGCTTCTTCGGGACTGAAATCTTCCCGCTGTCCGAGTAATTGGACTAGGGTATCGCGGTCGAATTGGGATAAGCGATCTCGCAGTTGTTCAAATCCCACATTCGGATCTTCCAACAGTGCTGTGAAATCCCGTTCAATTCCTTCTGGATTTAATTCCTCTTTCCCAGTTGAACGCAGATAATTTTCAATCCGACTGCGTAAATCTTGCGCTTGTTCTTCAGCTTCCCCAGTTTGGACGGTATTCAAAACTTCCATCCGAATTTCTTCCAACTGGTCGGCAATTTCTGCTACTTTATCCGCATCAAAATCGCCGCGCTGATTCAACAATTGTACCACAAAATCGCGGTTCAATTGCTCTAATTGCCGTCGAATTGCTCCCGGCGCTGCTTCTGGATCGTAAATAACTTGTTGAAACTCCTGCTTGATCGTTTCGCGATTGAGATGCCAAGGTTTGGAATTAAGAATGTAGTTTTCTACGTCAGCGCGAATCGGATTAAATTGCAACTTCGGCAGATTTTCCGAAACTTTACTGCCAACTTTTTTGGCTTGTTCCGTTGTTTCGCCCGCCAGTTTTTGCAACTGATTGGAAATTCTTTCGACATCTAAATCCGAGAGGTCTACTCGTTCCAATACTGCACCCATCACCGCACTCACGCCCATTTGCAACAGGCTATTTTTCTGCCCGTTGCTATACTGTTTCTGTTCGCTTGTGCCCCCATTTACTTGAGCCAGCTTAGTCGCGATGTCGGTAGATTTCAAATCTTCTGGACTGGCAGATTTGAGGAATTTTACTAATTCCTCTTGCGGATCTTTTTGCTCGCGCCCTACTACTTGTCGCCAAACCTCTTGCAACTGGTCGGCAATTCCCTCTACATCTTTTTTAGATAAATCGGTGCGATTGCTAACCAAGTCTATAAAAGTCTGGCGATTAACGTTCTTCAAAACATCGCTATCTGCCAGAGATTTTATGTCCGAGTCGTTGAGCAACTTTTCAAAGTTACTGCGAATGTCTTTTAGATCAAATTTGGGTAGTTTCAGATCGCCCAAATATTCTTCTAATGTTTCCCTTACGCTGCTGGGATCTACCGCTGAAGTTAATTCTTTTCTCACCGCCGCAACTGATGCTTCTACCGTATTAACAATTTGCGAGTTTACGGCATTTGCACCCAGTGCGGCGGCGGCTGTTCCCATCACCCCTTGCATTGAAGAAGTGGCAGTTTTTACTGCCGAACCGATCAAGGAACCAATCGCATTAGAACCTAGCCAAGCTAGCAATAAAAAGTAAGCAGACCAAATGACAACGCCAATAATTGCCCCTAAAATTACGCTGTTGGTTAAGCTGAGTTTTACCGCCAGAAAACAAGCGATAAACAAGGCAATATTGACCGTTACTAAACTCCAGACGCCTATTTTTGATTCAATGCTGCGGACTTGCTTTCCCCAGCTTTCGTCATCATCGGCATCGAGTTCTATAACATCGGCGCTGTCTGAAATTTTAGCGGCTACGGACAAGTTAGTTAATACTAATTGAAAAGCGAAGGCCATTAACACGCCCGCAATTAATGCCACGAAAAACTGAGGACTTGAAAAGATTAGTGCTAAATCTCCTGGGTTGTCTGTAACTGAATAACCTGGGAACTGAGAAATCCAAAATTTCCCGCTGGACAAGTCCAGGGGAATGCTTATAGCTTGAAACATGATATTTTCCTCAGCTAAACTCAGAACGACGCAAAACTTTTGCGTTGGAAAACTATGTATGGGTTCCAGATTTAATTTTGTAAAATTATCAATTGCTCAGCTTCCATCTGAGGTAATATCTCGGCTTGCTCCTTTAGTAGTAGGTGTTGATTACAGGACTTACCCACGACGAACCCATCACCTTTGTTTCTGCGTCGCTCTTTAGTTACAAACCCACGATTTTTCCTAGAAACCGGGTTTCTGCGTCGCTCTTTAGTTACAAACCCACGATTTTTCCTAGAAACCGGGTTTCTGCGTCGCTCTTTAGTTGCAAAGCCAGGATTTTCCTAGAAACCGGGTTTCTTTTGTCCAAAAAAAGACTGCCCCCAGGGTAGGGGGCAGTTGGGGTAATGGCTACAAAGCGCCTAAACTAGGCTTGCTTGTTCAAGAAAGCTTGAGCTTGCGCGATCGCTATCTTGCCGACTTGATAGAAAGCCCAACCACCAGCAGCGATCAATGGCAGCAACACGATTAACAAACGCCAATCCATATGTAGTTACCTCTCTTAAAGATTTATGAATCGATTCTCATCTTGCTTATATTTTGCAACCAACTGCGCTAAATTTCCAGCCCCCCAGGCATAATTGAGCAAGTTTGCAGGTGGGCAGGGGGGCAGGGGGGGCAGGTGGGCAGGTGGGGCAGAGGTGCGGAGGGGGGAATTTGAATGTATACTCTCCTCATCTCACCTGCTCACCTGCTGACCTGCTCCCTATGCTCCCGTAAAACCTAGATCCGTTCCCTTCCCCGCGTGAACGAGTGCCAATTTCTCATACTTCTGGGCATGTTCGATCAACTCTGCCGCTTCTTCCTCAGATAAATTGCGTGACCGTTTGGCAGGAACTCCGACAACTAATGATAAACGCGGTACATCTTTCGTTACAATCGCCCCCGCGCCGATAATACTCCCTGCACCGACGCGCACGCCGTCTAGTATCACCGCACCAATGCCGATCAAACAGCCGCGTTCGATATGCGCCGAATGAATCACCGCGCGATGTCCCACTGTAACGTGGTCTTCCAGAATCGTCGGCTTACCGGGATCGCCGTGTAAAATAGCACCATCTTGAATATTGGTGTATTCGCCAATTTCAATGCGCTCCACATCTCCGCGCAGGACAGCACCGTACCAGATACTGACGCCAGTCGCCACTTTTACCCAACCCATCACCGTGGCGGTGGGGGCAATAAAAGCAGCAGCAGAAAGATCGGGGGTAGGCCAATAGAATGGATGGTTGAGATCGCTCACGGTGAATGTCGAATCGGTAACACAATCTTTCCTAGAATATAGGCAAGCGCAGGGGAATGGGGTACTCAATTGTATGGGAATCGCAAAGAAAACCCATGACTGGGGTACAATATCAATATCAGCTCAACACTGATAAATTCTGTGTAGAAGTCTAAGAATCTCACCCTTTTAAGTGTAGGAATGTCAAAATAAAGGCATTGAGATCGGCACAGAGAGGACATGCGGTGACACAATACATGACCAATCCAGGCTTGCAATACCCAATTTTTGGTCCGGAAATACAGTGTCCCCACTGTCGGCAAACGATTCCGGCTTTGACGCTGACAGATACCTATCTGTGTCCGCGCCACGGTGCATTTGAGGCGAACCCGAAATCGGGCGAACTCGTCCATCTCCAGTCCGGTCGTCAGTGGCGCAGGTGGAACAATGAGTGGTATCGTCAGCATACCCATCCGGATGGAATTCGGTTTGAAATCCACGAAGCGCTGGATCGTCTTTATACCCAAGGATACCGGGCAACCCGCGTTATTATCGCCAAACGCTATCAGGAGTTAATCAGCGGCTACCTGGAACGCAGTACGCCGTGGCGGGGACAACCAGATGCCAATAAACCCAGGCTTTACGGGTTACCAGTAGAATTTAGCCCCGATCCGTCGGAAGCACCTTGCTGGGAAGTAATTAATTTTGACTTGGAAAAAGAGCCGGGAGTACCCGTAAGATATCCTTATTTCAGGTTGTTTGAATAATAGGTAATTGGTAATGGGTAATTGTACCCGTGACCTATGACCAAATTTATGCACCACGCTTCGATCCGCACGGCAAATATTCATCGGGCGATCGCATTCTACGAGCAACTAGGTTTTACAGTATGCGATCGCTTCACTACTGGCTATACCCTCGCCTGTTGGATGGAAGGGTTAAACGGACGCATCGAACTGATCCAAATTCCCGAACCCCACCCCGCCCCCGACGCCTTCGGGGACGAACACTACGTCGGATATTATCATTTATCGTTTGACCTGACACAAGCAACCACAGATCTGCCCTCCTGGTTATCTTATTTAAAAGAAAAATTAGAGGAAAGGGCGCGCGAACAACCAGATCAATTTCAAACGCTGAAAGTATTATTAGAACCGACGCAACAAATGATAGGTTCGCGGGTTTACGAAGTCGCCTTTATCGCCGACGCCGACGGACTACCCCTGGAATTTATTCGGGTTTTGAGCGGGTGAGCGGGTGAGCAGAGGAGATGGGATGCTACAGGAGAATTTAAATTCAAATCCCCCTCTGCGCCTGGAGCGCCTTCTGCCCACCTGCACACCTGCACACCTGCACTTGTTTTGCCCTATTAAAACATACTGAAGATTTGTATTGATCGAGGGTAATTCCCACAGCAGCAATGCATACTGGGAGTAGATTTTTGGGTTCATAACTCAAGTCGGCTAAAGTAAAGGAGATTGCGATCGCCAACACTTCTTTCGGCAAACATCATCAAACACTACCAAGTTGCCGACAAACGTAGCGTGACGAACTACGGAAGTTAAGGGTTGACGCCACAACCATAGAATCAAAAAACGTTGATTGGCGTTGGTGGAGGCAGAAATGCCCCAAACGGTTGAAAAACCGTCTTTGTTTGAGACTCTCTCCAGGTAATACTGGTCTCTTCCCCGCGTCGGGGCATACATCTCGTAAGAGATGCGATGTGCTTGGGTCAAACCAAGAAATCAACAGGTTTACACAAGTTTTGAAAGGCAGAGCAAACGACATGGTTAAGTATAAATTCCACGATCAATACACCCTTTCCGAAACAGCCGAAGCACTGGGAAAACAAGCAATGAAATTAGGGCTGATTCCTAGTTTGGTTGTGCGGGTATTTCCTGACAGCAGGCAATTCTTGGTTCCGGGGGAAAACGAATCCGAACCCCTCACACCAGAACAAGCTTATTTGTGGTTCAGGAAATTAGTCGAAGAATATGGTCAAAACAATTAATTGACCAGTTCGCCATATTTATGACTCCTGGTTCAACGCAGCGGTAGGGTCAAAGCTGCCAAACCTGCGCTTGAGACTGAGGATTTTTTCTGCGTCAAATATGGGTCAGGATTTCCGCAAGGGCGTTGCCAGAAACCGGGTTTCGACCTAGATTTCTAGTTTGTAAATCGACGATTTTTCAGAGAAACCCGGTTTGTTTGCCATCGCTACATAACTCAAGTTGCTAGTTATCTCTCAAACAGCGGCTAATGGCTCATGGAAGAAAAATGCTATATTACGTAGCTATCCCAATTAGCAATTAGCAATTAGCAATTAGCAACTTGGGTGAGATATAATTCTTCTCCCTGTCTCTAAAAGTTATGTCTTTGTTAGCTTTCTGGCGTCGATACCGTTTTGCCGCATTGTTGTTTAGCCTGTGTTTGATCGCCGTGCTGCTATTCGCACCGGAGGCGAATTCGACCCAACCAGATCGGGTTAATTCTGCCGTAGTGGCGGCTGAAAATTCTGCTATTAACGAAAAGCAATCGGCGATCCCAGCAGGTGGAATGACGGAAAACGTCGGTAAAATTGTCTTGGATAATGGGTTAACCGTTCTTACCAAAGAAGTGCATACTGCGCCTGTAGTCAGCGTGCAAGTGTGGTACAAAATAGGGTCGCGCAATGAAGAACCGGGAGTTAATGGTATCGCCCACCAACTTGAACATATGCTGTTTAAGGGTACAAGCGATCGCCCGATCCAATTCGGTCGTTTGTTCAGCGCCTTAGGAAGCGAGTCCAACGCTTTCACTAGCTACGACCAAACAGCTTATTACGGCACCGTTGAACGGCATAAACTACGCGCGTTACTAACTTTAGAAGCCGACCGGATGCACAATTCTCTCATCGATCCGGCGCAACTGGAAAGCGAAAAGCGCGTGGTTATTTCTGAGTTACAAGGTTACGAAAATGACCCCGGTTACCGACTTAGCCGCAGGGTGATGCAAGCTGCATTTCCTAACAGTCCTTATGGTTTGCCAGTCGGTGGCACAAAAGCCGATGTGCAAAAGTTTACGGTTGACCAGGTGCGGCAATATTACCGCAAGTATTATAGCCCCGACAATGCTACTTTAATCGTTGTAGGTGATTTCCAAACCGCAGCGACGCTGCAAGCAGTTAAAGAAATTTTTGGTAATATTAGCAAGGTAAGCAGGGGAGCAGAGGCTGGTTCTACTGATGTTAACCTTAGAACTAAAGCAGACAATTTAACTCAACTCGCCCCGGTTAGTTCAATCAACCAAAATCCTATTGTATTGCGGGAAGAAGGCAGCGCTCCCCTATTAAATGTAGTGTATCCATTGCCACCCGTAAATCATCCCGATATCCCGGCATTGCAAGTAATGGATTACGTTTTGACCTCGGGGCGCAATTCGCGTTTATACCAAGCTTTGGTAGAGTCGGGTTTAACTAGCGACGCCGGAGGCTATACCTCTAACTTAATTGGTGCGGGTTGGTATGAATTGTATGCTACGGCAGTACCGGGTGAGAAACTGAGGAAAATAGACCAAACCCTGCAACAAGCGATCGCCGACCTGCAAACCAAAGGCGTTACCCCAGAAGAACTCAACCGCGCCCAAGCACAGTTTGTAGCAAATATAACATTGGGTAACCGCAATATTACTAATCAAGCCATCCAGTTAGGCGATAATGAAACTACTGCGGGTGACTATCGATACATAGATAAATTGCTGGCAGCCGTGGGGGAGGTCAGCACCGCCGACGTGCAGCGAGTCGCGCAAGAATACCTGAAACCAGAGAATAGCACGGTAGGATATTTTGAACCAACCCAGATAACCCAAGGGGATACGGGGACGCGGAACGCCGGACAAACGAGTGAAAAATTTAACCTCGGACCACCTGTAGACCCCGCCGAGGTGGCTAAGTATCTGCCAGAGATAGAGGTAGCGAATACAACTAGCGAACGCGGGCTGCCAGAGTCGTTGAAGCTGGGAAATGGGATGCAGGTGTTGTTAGTAAGCGATCGCAGCACTCCCACAGTAAGTTTAAGCGGCAATATTTCCGCAGGCAGGCAATTTGACCCCGCAACAAAGGCAGGCGTCGCCGAACTAACCGCAGATAACTTGATCAACGGGACTAAAACCAAAGATGCCCTCACCTTGGCTAAAGTGTTAGAAAGTCGGGGTGCGAGTCTGGGATTTTCTGCCAGTCGGGAAGGTGTTAGTGTGAGTGGTTATAGCCTGAAGACAGACTTACCCGTTTTGATCGAAACCCTGGCGGATGTGGTGCAAAACGCTACATTCCCCACAGATCAGCTAGAACTGAGTCGCCAGCGTGGGATAACTGACCTGAAAGCACAGTTAGATGACCCCAACTACTTGGGTTTCCGGACGCTGCAACAACAGATTTTCCCCCAAAACCATCCCTTCCATAGCTATCCCACCTTGGAAAGTCTCAAAGCGATTACCCGCGCCGATGTGGTGGAATTTTACCAAACCTATTATCGACCGGATAATACCGTACTGGCTTTGGTAGGAGACTTTGATCCGCAAGAGGTGCGAAGTCTTCTCGAAAAACATTTCGCCAACTGGACAGCAAGCGGAAAACCTCCACAGATCGATTTTCCACCCGTTGCTGCACCGGCAAAAATAGTGCGGTTAAACCCAGTTTTACCGGGGAAAACCCAAGCAGTGACAGTGATAGGAAATCGCGGCATTAACCGGCAAGATTCGCGTTACTATGCTGCTTTGGTACTAAATCAAATTTTGGGTGGAGATACCTTATCGAGTCGCTTGGGGACGGAAATACGCGATCGCCTTGGTTTAACATACGGTATCTACAGCTACTTTCAAGCAGGCAAACAACCGGGATTATTTATTATTGACATGCAAACCGCAGCGGAGGATGCGAATAAAGCAATTTCCAGTACCATCGCCTTGCTAAGACAAATTTGCACATCAGGAGTCACCGCCGCCGAAGTCGAAACTGCCAAGCGTTCATTGACTAGCAGTTATAGCGTTTCTTTGGCAGATCCCGACTCGCTAACTTCTCAAATTTTGATGAACGAAGTTTATGGATTAAGTCGAGAAGAAATTCGCAACTTCCCCCAAAAAATTCAAGCGGTTACTTTAGAACAAGTAAACCAAGTTGCGAAAGAATTGCTGCATCCCGATAACTTAGTAGTGGTCACAGCAGGACCAGATGTTACTTAGATGATGAAGGTGATGGAGATGATGCAGATAACGAAGTAAAAGTAATTACTTCCGCATCTCGATCGTTCCCCGCGTCCCCGCGTCCCCGCGTCCCCGCGTCCTCTTCCCCATCTTCCCCATCTGCGTTAATTGTGAGGAGGCAAAAAATGCTCAGTTTGTACCTATTTTTAGTGTTGGGTTTTATTGGCAGCGGACATTGTATTGGTATGTGCGGTCCCTTTGTTATGGGGTATTCTTCATCTCAGAATAATAGTTGGCATTCCCACGTACTATATGGTTTAGGTCGTTCTACGACTTACGCATTTTTGGGATTAATAGCGAGTAGCTTCGGTCAAATTTTACAGGGTTTATTAGGACTGCGCGCCACGCTATTACTGTTGGCGGGTGGGATAATGATTTACCTGGCATTAGGGCAACTGAAAATATTACCTAGAAAACTTCCTTCTATTGGACATTATCGCTGGTATCAAAACAGCGTAGGGCGACTGTATGCTAGCAATAGTTGGTATCGCACCTATCCGCTAGGCGTCATGCTGGGGTTTATTCCTTGCGGGTTAACTGCAATGGCGCTATCGTTGGCGATTACGCAATCGCAAGCGATCGCAACTTTAGGCATGTTCGCCTTCGGTTTGGGTACAATGCCTGCAATGGTAGGGTTTGGCATGTTAATTCAACGGCTAAAAGTTCCCAAATTAGAACGCTACGCCGCAATGATAATGGTCGTTTTGGGCTGTTTGACCTTCTGGTTGGGGGCGTATAATTTAGGTTGGTTACCTCCACCGCCGCAAAGGAAGCTGTTAGCGCGACTCCATCCCTCCAGCTTGCCTGGAAATGCGGATACCCCGCAACATATGCATCACCATCACCATCACCATCATTAGACTTATACCAAAAGAGGGACACGGCATGAGATCATCTTCTGATATAAACCAAAATTTATTCGGCGCCGTGTCGCTACCAATGCGCACCAATAGTGGGGACACGGCATGAGATCATCTTCTGGTTGACAGCAAAATTTATTGGGTGCCGTGTCGCTACAAAACCCCTTAAAACGGATTGTAACTATTTTTTATGATCGGATTTAGGCAGAAATTGGATTTTTTGGCATAGACTCTTGCAAAAGTTTCCACGGGCGCTCAGACTGAAATTTAAGGCTATATCCTGATTGATATAGCTAAGGTTTCCCATTGCCTGATATTTTTGCTACAAGTCTTATGATTCAGTTCGTTTCCTTTACCTACAAATGGTTGCAACGCGGTTGGATGATATTTTTACTCATCCTTTGTTTAAATATCTTTGCACCCGCAACAGCAGTCGCAGCACCACCTACTGCCCCAGTTACACCCATAAAAGTTAAGGTTAGTTTGGGTAATGAAGCAAACGAGTTAAAGTTTTTCCCAAATCACCTCGAATTCCTGGCGGGGAAGATCTATAAACTCGTACTAGATAACCCCAGTCCCCAAAAACATTACTTCACCGCTAAAGACTTCGCCGATGCAGTCTGGACGCAAAAAGTCCAAGCTGGCAAAGTAGAAGTAAAAGGCGCCATCCACGAGTTGGAATTATTGCCGGAAGGCGTTGCCGAATGGGTATTTGTACCCATGAAACGGGGAAATTATACCCTGCGCTGTCCGATACCGGGACATACAGAGGCGGGGATGACGGGGACGATAGCGATAGCGCCTCAGTAGAAGCAATATTGTCAGACAAAACAAATTACTAAAAGGTTGAATTTCCGGTAATTTTTTTACCGGAAATTCCCACCAAAATATTATTTCTCACAAGGCCATAAACCCGGTTTCTTCGTAAATCTCCAGTTGACAAATCAAAGATTTTTCATAGAGACCCGGTTTCTTTGCGTAACTCCTGTATTTCTTAATCAAAGATTCTTCCCCAATTGGACTCAAGTTTACTGCTTGAGTTGCAAACTTAATAACGCCGGGAAAATCTGTTGCGATCGCCGCCGCCGCCGCCTCGGTTATCGCCACCGCGTGGGCCCCTTTGTTCGCGGGGTTTTGCTTTATTGACTTTCAGGGTGCGATCCATCCATTCTGCACCATCGAGAGCCTCAATAGCAGCAGATTCTTCAGCTTCTGAAGCCATTTCCACAAAAGCAAAGCCACGCTTTCTACCAGTTTCCCGATCGGTGGGTATCTGAACCCGCTTCACGGTGCCATATTCAGTAAACACATTCACAATATCGTCTTGCGTGACTTCGTAAGACAAGTTGCCTACATAAATTGACACAAAGTCTCTCCAGAATCAGAAGGTGTAGAGAGGTCGATCGGTCGAGGAGTCTGTAAGTTTTACTAACAAACGCGATGGCCGAATTTATTTCTCAGGTGATATCTTAACATACACTCTCTTCGGACTAGCCAAACCTCTATCCGCAGAGGTAGGGCGATTTCCCTATTCTGGGTATAGGACTGGGGCGGATGCGATTCCTCGCCAGTCCTATACTGGGCTTAAGCTAGCGCAGTCACGCCGGGATGATAATCTTGCACCGAACATAGCCGCCATTTGGCTTCGCCTTCCAATTCTAAAACCTGATGGTGATACTTTAACAAGCTAGAACGGTGTCCGACGCTGATAAAAGTTGTTCCTCTTGCTTGCAGTTGCTGATAGAGGCGTTCTTCGTTTTTGATATCTAAAGCACTCGTTGCTTCGTCCAAAATGGCGTAGCGGGGTTGAGTCAGCAACAGTCGCGCAAACGCCAGTCGCTGTTGTTCTCCCAATGAAAGAATATCCGCCCAATCTAAAACGACATCAAATCCACCCACGCGATCCGGTAAATTTGCCAAATTCACTTGTGACAATACCTCTCGCAAGGTTATTTCATCTACCTCGGTGTTAGTATTCGGGTATAACAACTGGTCGCGTAACGAACCTAAAATCATATAAGGACGCTGGGGTAAGAACAGCATTTGCTTTAAATCGGGGCGGACAATACAGCCAGTTCCAGTATTCCAAAGTCCAGCGATCGCTCTGAGTAAAGAACTCTTCCCCGTTCCACTTTGTCCTACAATTAATAAACCTTGTCCCGGTTGAACGGTTACCGAAAGATCTTGAGCCAAAGTTTTTTGATATTTGGGAGTCTGTAAAGTTACATGAGAAAGAGATAGATTAGCATCATCTTGCACCACGTCAATATATCTAACACCTTCTGGCAGCGCCATCGGATCTGCTAGGCTTTCTGAGAATTCTGCCAAACGATTAATGCTAGCAGCAAAAGCTGTCAATTGTTCGATTTGATTCACTACAATTGACAGTGCCGAGAAAATCTGACTAAAAGCTATCGCTGCTTGGGTAATTGTGCCAAAATCAGTTTTTCCGCTCAGGTAAATGGGGGCTACTACTAGATAAGGTAATGCTCGCACAAACAGGTTGTATCCTGTTGTAAAAAAATCCAAATTTCGCTGCCAGCCGATTAGCAAATCAAAGTTGCGTATCGCTGCCATAAATCTTTGCAATACCTGGGTTGACTCTTTCTGTTCGCCTCCATAAAAAGCGATTGACTCAGCATTGTCTCTAATATGAACCAACCCATAACGGAAATCTGCTTCTTTTTTAAGTTGATTGAAGTTTATCTTAATCAATTTTTTGCCAATCAAAATAGTAATAGCTGTCCCAAATATTGCATACAACAGCAGCGTAATCGACAAAGATGCCGAAATCGACAATAGGACACCCGTAAAAGACACTAAGGTAATAATTGACCCTAAAACCACCAACAAAAATGACAGGCTGGTGCGAGTAAAAGCTCTGATATCTTCAGAAATACGCTGGTCAGGATTATCTAAATCTTCCCGCTCGTTTATTTCATAATAAGCTCGGTTTTGAAAGTATTTTTGCAAAAATTGCTTCGTCATCCATTCGCGCCAGTAAAGACCCAGCTTTTGTTGCAGGTATTGATAAAATACTACAATCGGAGTCCCTACCACCATGATGCCAGTATATACAGAGATCCAGCGCCAAAATGTTGCTGCTTCTTTAGCCACCAGCGCTGTATCGATATACCGCCAAACAAAACTAATAGCTACATTCAGGCCATTAACCGCTAAGGAAAGTAAAAGTACGAGTGCCAATAAGCTGATAGCTCCGCGTTTTTCTTCTGAAAACCAATAAGGCTTGGCGATCGCCCAAAATCGATTCCACAACTGTCGGTCAAATCTGCTCATGTCCTATTCCTACAAAAGTAACTAAATTGTCATAATATATCAGGTGTCCGGTAAGGTGCATTGGCTGTGAAGAGCGTAGCATATTATACCTGATTATTGGTGAAGCGGGTAAATTCTGGTGGTAGAGCACAAAAAATCAACAACGCTTTCTGTTAAAGAGTGTAACGCAAATTAATATAAAGTTAATTTAGGATAGAAATACCTGAGAAAATTTACTGATAAACGAGGCTAGCGAGGGATTCTCCAGCAGAGACGCGATCGCGCCCGGTAGCCTCCTAAAATAGTTGAACCGCTAACCCTCACCATCTGGCAATAGCATGAACATTCTGAGCAATTTACTCACTCAACCCGTCCAACCCGCGCGCAGCAAACAAAAACGCAGAGGCGTTGAAATCAAGTCCCAGCGAGAAATAGAAGTGATGCGCGAGGCGGCGAAGATAGTGGCGACGGTGCTGAAAGAAATTTCCCAGATAGTAAAACCGGGGATGACAACCGCCGACTTGGATGCCCATGCAGAAAAACGCATCCGCCAAATGGGCGCTACCCCTAGTTTCAAAGGTTACCACGGGTTCCCCGGCTCGATTTGCTCCAGCATCAACAACGAAGTGGTACACGGCATTCCCAGCGCCAAAAAAGTGATTCGCGCTGGAGATGTCTTAAAAGTAGATACGGGCGCATATTACCAAGGCTTTCACGGCGACTCCTGCATCACCATCCCCGTAGGCGAGGTAACGCCGGAAGCAGCTAGATTAATTCGCGTGGCGGAAGAAGCGCTTTATAAAGGCATTGAACAAGTTAAAGCGGGAAACTATTTACTCGATCTTGCTGGTGCAATAGAAGATCATGTCAAGGCTAACGGCTTTACCGTTGTAGAAGATTTTACAGGGCACGGAGTTGGGCGCAACCTGCACGAAGAACCTTCGGTATTTAACTTCCGCACCCGCGAAATGCCTAACGTCAAGCTGCGCGCCGGAATGACCCTGGCAATTGAACCGATTTTAAACGCCGGTTCGAGGCACACGCGCATTTTATCGGATCGTTGGACGGCGGTGACGGTAGACAATTCCCTATCTGCCCAGTTTGAACATACCGTGTTGGTGACCGAAACAGGTTACGAAATTTTGACGGATCGGTCAAAAGTTTAATCAGAGGGTGTGGGAGATCCCCCTAAATCCCCCTTATAAAGGGGGACTTTGAAGCCCTAGAAACCGACTTTGAAGCCCTAGAAACCGGGTTTCTTGCTGCGATCTCTCGTTTCAAAGCGACGATTTTTCACAGAAACCCGGTTTCTTTGCGTAAGTCCCGATCGAGGAGGATTTTGAAGCGCCAAATCCCCTTTCCTAGAAGCGGAGTGGGTTTTTGTTGCCAGGGACTTTGTTTGTGACAGTTGGCTAAGTGTCTACAGGAATGGCAAATCGGTTATCGTTTTTATTTGAATTGGGCGATCGCTTTCGATGACAGCAAAGAACCTGTCCAGAGTAAGTTTCCAACTGGGGCAAGCTTCGATTTAGGCTGAGAATAGTGCTGACGTGATTCACGGCAAGCCAACTTAATTGGTAATTGCGATTGCTGAAAAACTATTACCAATTACCAATTACAAATTACCAAACCCTCATGAATAAAATCGATTTAGCATTTACCCCAGCGCTAGAACAAGCAAGACTCGTTCGCACCAAAGAAGTATCGCCATTAGATTTGGTGGAACTTTACTTAGAACGCATCGATCGCCTCAATCCCCAATTGGGTAGTTATTTTACCGTAGCGGCAGATCTGGCACGGGCGGATGCAGTGGCGAAAACAGAAATACTGGCAAAAGAAGAATCTGCAAATTTACCGCCTTTTTTTGGCGTGCCAATTGCGATTAAAGACTTGACCTCGGTTGCCGGTATCCGCTGTACTTATGGATCGCGGGCGCTGATGGATCAGATAGCTGCTTATGATGATGGCATCATCACGCGCATCCGCGCCGCCGGGTTTATTATTCTGGGTAAAACCGCAACTTCGGAAGTCGGATCGCTGCCTTATACCGAACCAGAAGGGTTTGCACCGGCAAGAAATCCTTGGAATACAGATTATACTCCCGGTGGATCGAGTGGGGGTGCAGCCGCCGCCGTGGCAGCGGGGTTGTGCCCGATCGCTCAAGGTTCGGATGGCGGCGGATCGGTGCGCGGACCAGCTAGCTGTTGCGGTTTAGTCGGGATTAAACCATCGCGGGGAAGAGTTTCCCACGCACCGCTAGGCGATCGCCTTAGCGGCGTCGCCACCGATGGCGTTATTGCCCGTACCGTTGCCGATGCAGCGGCGCTTTTAGATGTCATGTCTGGCTATATTACCGGCGATCCTTACTGGTTACCCGATCCCGATCCATCTTTCCTCACAGCTGCTACCAGTAAACCGCCCGCTTCCCTAAAAATTGGTTTTACCACCACATTACTACCCCTGGGGGAAGCCGCACCCCCAATTGGGCAGGCCGTGTTGCAAACGGCGAAACGGTTAGAAGGAATGGGTCACGCCCTCGAACCTGTGAGTTTGGATTTGAGCGAATTAATCGATCCGTTTAAGATAGTTTGGCAGTCAGGGGTAGCGGCATCTGGCATTCCCAAAGCAGCGCTGGGAAAAATGAATCAATGGTTGTTAGAACAAACTGGAGATGTTAGCCAGTACTTGCGTGCAGTTGCCCAGATGCAGATAATTGGACGCAAAATTGTCGCGTTTTTTCAGAATTTTGACGCGATGTTACTGCCAGTTTACATGCATCCCGCGATTCGGATCGGCGAGTGGGAAAATTTAAGTCCAGAAGAAACTTTGGCAAGAATTATCAATTGGATTGCCCCTTGTCCGCCGTTTAACGCCAGCGGACAACCCGCGATCGCCATCCCTGCTACGTTTGACTCGAATGGCTTACCCATCGGCGTTCAGCTGGTCGGACGCCCCGCCGCCGAAGCCACGATCCTTGCCTTAGCAGCGCAAATTGAAGCGGCGAAACAAGCGAGTGAACCGCGCCCTCATTTTGCCATTAGTGGCTACTGAAATTACGGAAAAGCAAAGGCTCAAGCAGTCTAATGCTTGAGCCTCTTGAAGTGTAATTTAAGGCTAAAAAAGCTTAGTAGCGACGAGAAGAGAAGTTGTCGCGGCGACGTCCACCACCACCACCAAATGAACTCCTTTCTTCGCGAGGCTTGGCTTTATTGACCTTCAGATCGCGACCCATCCATTCAGCGCCATCCAGGGCTTCAATCGCTGCGTTTTCTTCAGCGTCTGTACCCATTTCTACAAAGCCAAAGCCGCGCTTGCGACCTGTTTCGCGATCGGTGGGAAGCTGAACCCGTTTCACAGACCCGTATTCTGCAAACACAGAATTCAAGTCTGCTTCTGTAACTTCATAAGATAGGTTACCTACATAAATCGACATAGCTTGTCTCCAAAATTACAACTTTGCAGAGAGTGATAGTTCGGAGAGAAGCCTGCCAATATAAAACGGGAAAAACTCGTCAATACTAGAAACAAACATTGCAACCGATACTTATTCTCTTCCATTATTGTAGCACTTTAGCAAGCTGTTTGGGTTGGCTGGCACAAGAGATCGGCACAAGAGAGTCAAATCAAGACCTGACAAGCATGGGTTCTGGATCGGGTAGCACAGAGACTTTGATTGGGTCGTAGCCTAGCTGTTGAGTAATCCGTTCCCTGGCTAAAACGCGATACTCCCAAAAATGCTCTCCTGCGGCGCATAAACCCAAATACATATTCATAACTTGGGGCTTTCTCCGCAGAATCGTCCACAATTGTCGCCAAAACTGCCAACGAATTTCAGGTCGTCGTATACCCTGATGCCAGATTACCTGGGCAACCAGCCGCAACCCTTTCCCCAGGGGAAATTGCATGGTCTGCTTTCGCCCTAGGGGAGGAACAATACTGAGGCATTGCTGAAAACACCGCCTGAGATAGTTCGGGGGTTCGTACAACCTCCAGAATCCTTCGACATACTCTCTGGCAATTTCGGCAATGGGGCGGGTGGGGATGAAATTCATCAGGGTATTCTGGTCGCCTGTCGGATGGCTAGAACCTTCAAGCAAACGCTCCTCTCCCTTGAGTCGGTTCCAGAGGGCAGTGTTGGGCGGCGCTTGGAGGATGCCCAGCATGGGTTGAGGAATGCTGGTTTGTTCGACAAATGCTTGAATTCGTTCGCCAGCACCTGTGCGTTCTCCATCAAATCCCAGGATAAACCCGGCATAGATCAGCAGACCTGCCTGATTGATCTTGCGACAGGCTTCCACTAGGGGGTTGCGAGTATTTTGCACTTTGCGCGTTACTTGCAGGCTGTCTTGGTCGGGGGTTTCAATGCCGAGAAAGACTGCATAGAAGCCTGCTTGCCGCATCAGATGCAGCATTTCATCATCCTCTGCCAAATTTACAGATGCTTCGGTGATGAACGTGAAGGGATAGTTATGCTGCTGCATCCAGGGAATCAATTCTCGCAGGAAGCGTTTGACGTTGCGCTGATTGCCAATAAAATTGTCATCGACGATGAAGAGCGACCCTCGCCAGCCTAGATCGTAAAGCGTTTGCAACTCTGCTAAGGCTTGACTCGGTTCTTTGGTGCGCGGTTTGCGTCCGTAGAGGGAGATAATGTCGCAAAATTCGCAGTTGAAGGGACAACCGCGAGAAAACTGAATCGCCATCATGCAGTAGGCATCCTGCTGAAGCAGGTCAAAACGGGGCATGGGGCTTTGGGTGACATCGGGTTTTTCCATCGAGCGAAATATTCCTTGGTCTTCGCCTTGATTTAGCGCTGCCAAGAATTGGGGAACCGTCATCTCTCCCTCATCGAGGATGAGGTAATCTGCGCCAGAGTCTAGGGCATCTTGGGGCACCGATGTGGGGTAGGGGCCGCCAACTGCTACTTTTTTGCCTAATCGCACTGCTTTTTGAATTAAAGCGTGGAAATCTGCCTTTTGCACAATCATGGCAGAGAGGATAACCAGGTCGCACCATTCCCAATCCGCTGCTGTTTCCAGGTTGACGTTGCGATCGCAAAATCTTATTTCCCAGTCTTTGGGTAAAAGTGCCGCCACTGTAATAATTCCCAGGGGTGGAATCACTGCCTTGAGTCCAGCGATTTCCATGAAGCGATCGTAAGACCAAAACGACTGGGGAAACTGAGGGTAGAGCAACAATGCTTTCATAAGATATCCTTGCTGCAACTTTAGGTTGACTCTGGCATGACCGGATGCGGAATTAGGTAAAGTTTCCGTCAGCCTACCTTAGTCCCTGGAAGCGTACCTCAGTCTTTGGAGAGATTTTTTTAAACTGGTATTTCCTGATGACAGTGGCTACAACGCCAGTAAAGTCCTGCCAAACGCATGTGACGGAATAAAGTGTACGAACAGCAAAGGCAAATATGCCTACTCATCATCGATTGCCCGATTGTTGGGTATAGAGTCCGTTGGCTGCGACCATTGGTTAGTTGGGGCGGCGATCGCATCAGACTCGTTAATAAAGCTTCCATCTTACAGACCTGCATTTAATACTATTTTAATTTTAACCGATTTTGACAATAAAATCTGAAATTTCTCAATACATAAACTTGTTTTTTGTGATATAATCCATAACAATATTAATTGCTAGGTGAAAGAACCTTAGCAAGAGATTTTTCCTGTCGTCGTGGAGAGGAAAATTAAGCTCAGTCAGCGGCTGATAATACTAGGGATAAAACAGCTTTTATTCACTTATGTAGACCAGCAAGTAGCTCTGAATAGAGCTAGATAAGCCAATTTATTGATGAGGTTGAGTAGTGATGAAAATTCAAGCGTTGGAGATCCAGGTAGGCGATCGCATCATCGCTTACTGCAACAACAAGAGGCAAATCTGCACGGTGCGACGCATCTTAGATCCCGATCAAATTAATATCACGCTATCGGTATTCACGACCGATCATTATCGCAGCTCAATATTGCGCGTAATCAGGTTCCGGCGGGATGCTTTAGTCGATTTGGCAAGCTAAAAATTTATCTCCAAAGCTAAGTGTCCCGCTTGCTTCCCTTGTCCTCGCTTAAGGAGTGCGACTTACCTGCGGCGGGGGGAGACTGGGTGACTGTTGCTGGTACAAGGTGATGCGCCGTTCTCGGACGGTATCGAGGGCAATTTGCCAGATGACGCGAAATGATTGGAAAGATTCCTCAGAAATGACATCTTTGTCTAGGTCATTTACGGCAGATGTCAGCAGTTTTAGCAGATCTTCCCTTTTTGTTTCTAGTTGTCTTAGATCGTTGCTTTTTGGCACTTCATTTAATAGGTGAATAACCTTCTTACTGTACTCATCTGCGGCATTTTTCTGGACTCGTACTAGCAACCGCTTCAATTGTAGCCCCCAAGACCATAACAACAGGACAATGGTTAATATCAGCGCCAAAAAATCGGCGTTTTCTTGCACGAAAGAAGGTTTATCCCGATCGTAGTAAGCTTGCGATCCGGGGTGAATGGGTGCGCCGAGTCCGCTATCTCTGGATGGAGGATTGATGTTGGCTATCAGTGGTTTTATATCTTCTTGAGGAATTGCATCTGCCAATTCTTGGCGACGTTCCATTATGACAGTCGTGATGTTGCGAATTACCTCTGGATCTACTTTCTCATGAGCGAGAAGAGTTCTCTGGACTTGCACTGTTGCTAAATCGATGGCTGGAATGGGTGGATTGCCTCGGTAAGCTCCTTGAGGAATAATACCCACTTCAAATGCCGGATATTTAATTTTCATCGCGGCAGCTTGTGGAATTGGCACTAATCTGGCGCTGCCATTTTGCACTAATTGCAAGATAGATGGATTTACTAGCGCCCGCACTCGAAACGCAGCATCTGCTTGATTGCGAAGAAAAGCTTCGTTAGCAGCTAGTTCGGTTTCTCCTACGAAGGTGAAATCCGATTCTGCTAAACCAAAATGAGCTGCTACATTTAGAAATGATTGGAATTGTCCGCCAGTTTTTGGCAGGGCAATTCGCTTGCCTTTTAGATCTGAGAATTGATTTATAGGAGAGTTATTGGGAACGATTAACTGGAATTTATCAGAATATAAAATTGAGATTAGGCGTGCTGAAGCACCGACTGGAACATCAGCTTGAGCGGTAGCAAGTTGCACTTGGTTTGATTCCAATTGCTGGATATTTTCTGCGGTTCCGCCAGTTTTGATGACTTCAATTTGAATGTTGGGATGGTATTTTTCTACCACTTGCTCGATGGCTTTGCTGATGACGTAGCTTTCGCCTTGTATTGCACCAGCAGCAAGTTTGAGTCGATGTACTTTTGTGCGATCGCCTATTTGCAACGCCACGACTGTTACAAAACCCAGACTTACCACAACTAAGCTTCCTACACCCAGTTTGGAAAGGTTGGCGCTAGCTAGGAAGCTGAGGAATTTTGCTTGAGATCTCTGTAGGGCGGTTTGCGGGGAGTGCATCTAATTTTGACGACCAACTACTGCATTCATTGTCATCGATTAAAGTTAAGATTTCGTAATCCCCTCCCAGGGCGGCTACTATTTTTTCCCGTTCATTAACTGCTGCTGTGCTTCTGCGGTGAGTTCGGCTTTAGATTCGGCGACAACATCCCAAAACATTTCTCCAGCTTCCGCTACGACTCCCTGACTTTTTTCGTATAAATTCAAGCTAGTTTTAATCGCTGCTTTGACAATTGGTTTGCCAATTTTGGCGACGGCGGGTAGGATAATGGGTGCTAAAGCGACTGCACCAATGCCGATTAAAATTGCGCGATCGCTCGCTAAGTTGCGGACGTTTTGTAGCGTTTGATTTACTTTGACTTGGCTATTTTTTACTGACATAATTTTATCGATTGGTAATTGGATAATATCACCTGCTGACCTGCTCACCTGCTTTCGATTGGCGGATCGCGGTGCATAAGGGGGCCTAACCCATTTAACCCTGCTGCGATTGCAGAACCGTTATGCACAACCGTTGCTGCTAATGGATGCAGTCCCACAGTCGATGCGAGTCCCAAGGCGGCTAAATTGGGAGTAACTGCTAGACCGATATTTTGCTGGATGACTCGTTTGGTTTGACGAGCGATCGCAAAGGCATCTAGCAAGCTAATTAAATTATTACTCATCAAAACTACATCCGCTGTTTCCCTCGCTACTTCTGAACCATCTCCGAAAGAAATTGCCGCATCTGCATAAGCAAGTGCTACCGAGTCGTTTAATCCATCGCCTGTAAAAGCGACGGTTTTACCCGCTGCGTGCAATTGTTGTACAACGGTTGCTTTTTGTTCTGGAAATGCTTCGGCGTGAACTTGTTCTAGGGGAATACCGAGTTCTTTAGCAACTGCGATCGCTCTTGGTTTTGTATCCCCGGTTAGCAGGTGAATTTCCATGCCATATTCGGTTTGCAATTTTTCGATTACTGCTTTACTTTCAGCGCGCAACGGATCGGTGTATTGAATAATTCCTTGAAATTCTCCGTTAACTGCTACATACAATAAAGACGAGCGGGTGGAAATCTGACAACTGAAGTTTTGAGGACAATTTGTGCTTGTACACAGATGGGGTTCGTAAAGACAAGTCAATTTTATTCCCGATTGTTGTAAGAAGCGATCGCTTCCCACCAATACTTCTTGCTCGTCTATTTCTGCCCGCACTCCCAAACCAACTTCATATTCCCATTTTCCCCGGGGTAATATGTTCGTGCCTTGTTTTTCTGCATAGCGCATGACTGCTTCGGCGACGGGGTGAGTCAGGCGCTGTTCTGCGGCGGCGGCTAATTCTAAAACTCTGGCAGCGGGCAGTTTATCTGTCACGGTTTCGACTGCTACAACTGCCACATCTCCTTGGGTTAACGTGCCGGTTTTATCAAACACAATTGTATTGACTTGGGCTAATTTTTCCAAGGCGCGTCCGCTGCGAATTAAGACGCCGTGGCGGGTGGCGTGGTTCAATGCGGCTAAGTAAGTTGTTGGCAAAGAAACTCTAATTCCGGTAACAAAATCGAGGGTTAAAATTGCTGCCGCTCTGGCTGGATTGCGGGTAATTGCTAACATAATTCCTGCTAAAATTAAAGCAGGTACAACCGCTTGGTCTGCAATTTGTGATGCATAATTTTCCATGCGGGTATCGTGGACGGGAGCTTTTTGTACTAATTGAATGCTCGCTCCGGCACGAGTCGCCGCGCCGACTCGTTCGGTTTTGATGTAAATTTCTCCCGTTCGCACTAAGGTTGAGGCATAAACTTGTTGTCCCATTTCTCGGACGACTGGCATGGATTCGCCTGTGAGTTTTTGCTGGTCTATTAATGCTTTTCCGCGCAAAATTGAACCGTCTACGGGGATTTGTTCTCCTGGATATACGATGACAATATCTCCAGGTTTGACTTCAGTGGCTGGAATTTGTTTTTTCTGTCCGTCGCTTTGTTCTACCCAGGCATAATGGGCGAGAGAATTGAGTAAGTCTTCCGCATGGTCGTGGGAAACTCTTGCCGTGCGATCGCGTATAATATCCCCAATTTCATGCAAGGTCATGACTAGCGCTGGCGTGACTAAATTCCCCTGCAATGAAGAGAGGCTAAGCGCCATCATATCCAGGCAATCTATATTTAATCGCCGTTCGACTGCAAGGCTGTTATAAGCGCGTTTTGCTACTGGAAACGCTGCCGCTGCTAAAGTTCCTGCAATCAAAGGTTTGGGAATAGGAAATCTCAATCCCAGTAAAGCTAAAATTGTGGCAAAAGCCGGTAATTTTAGTTCATTCCAATCGCTGTTTTCTGATTTTTGAGTTTGTAGGGGCGGGTTTTTCTGCGATCTTTGGCTTCCTACAGATATGTCTGATAAACCCGCCCCTACCTTCCTATTTATGCCGGAGGGCGAGTTTAATTCTGTTGTTTGGGGGATGGCAATATTCTCGGTAAAACCCGTCCCTACAGATGTTTGAATCAGCCGTGCTAGATGCGATCGCATCGCACTATCGTTTAGATCGTTTACTCTATAACTGATAGCAATTGAAGCGCTTTGACGTTGAATCCTAACTTCAGTGACGCGAGTATCTAACTGAATTAACCTGTGCAATCTATTGGCATATTCTGCATCTTTAGCCAACAGCGGTACTCGAAATCTTACCCTTCCCGTAACTGCATGAACCACGCTATACGCAATTTTAGAATAGCTAACTAAATCCGCGATCGCTTTGTCCGATTTCTCTTCCAGCACCATAACTATTTCCCCCTCTATTTTTGCTCTCATTTAGTTGGTTATGGATTTAAAAAGAGCCAGGGCGAAGGCAGGTTTAAATCTATGTAAATGATTATCGTTATTTGGTAAGCTCTCCGATTCAGGGGATACTTCGGGTAAGTTTGCTGCAACTGGCGCTTTTACAACCGTTTCGACTGTCTCGTCAACCCTAGATGTTTCTGTTGGTAATTCGTTGAGAATTAGATTGACGAGATGCTGGCGCATTTGCCCATCTGACATATTACTGGGGGTGTAAGCGATCGCCATCGAGGCAGCTTTGGGATTAATGCGGATATCGTTGACTTGACTGTGTTTTGAAATTAAATTGTACACCCGCTTTGCATATTCCGAATCTTGCGCCAACCAAGGAACCCGAAACCTAACTCTGCCAGGAACTGCATGAATTATCTGATAATTATCTGATATTTCTGGTTGCGTTTCGTTAACTACTTCCTCTTGCGGTATTGCGGCTTCCGATTTAGTTTCTAATTCCTCAAATACTTTATGAACAAAACTCCCTACAATTAGATTAGCCAGCACTGCCCTTGCGCCTTGGAGGTTGAGACTGCGCGTCACTAACATCGCCACTCCAATTGAAATCAGCGCTTGCAGCAAGAAACTTTCTTTTAAAATCTCGCCAATTTGCTTATCCGTCGTTATTTTAACCGATGTGTCGCTCACTCCTAACTGCTGGAGAATTGCTAACATCTGCGCTAAAGGCAGAATATTGGCGTCAAAATTGATACTTAAACTGCCCATTTTTACATCTAGGTTAACCGCCTCAACGCCCACTTCCTGCCCTAATTGTTGAGCTAAAATTGCTAAACTCAAGTCCCTGGGATTATTGCTGTGCAGTTGCACGCATCCAGAACTAGCTTGCACTACCTGAATATCGCTGGTTGGATTTGGCGCTGTTTGAGGGTTCATTTTTTTTTACCCTTAGTTAACCTTGATTGGTTTTTATTTTATAACGACTGAGGCGCTGAAATTGTTAAATAAATCTAAAATTTGCATATTTTATTTATATAAATTACGTAAAAAAACCGGGTTTCTTCAACCATTGCTTTTGTAAACACTAGATAGATTCACTTGTTACACGAATAGGACTTACGCGCGACGATCGTAGAAACCGGGTTTCTGCGTAGATCTTTGGTTGCTAAACCGACGTTTTTTCATAGAAACAAAGGTGATTTGTCTGGGTCCTTACCAATCGAATAGGCGGGCGAGACGCCCACCCCACAAGAGCTTTTTCTTGTAGGATCGATATCCTGCTTTTCAGGCGTTGGTAATAAATAGCACTTCAGTGCTAGCTTTTTGTCGCTAGAATTTGTTTGAGTTGGGAACAAGCTTTTTCGATGCTGTCTATACTACCCGGATTGACCAATCCATAATAGTCAAAGACGTAAACTCGATTGTTTTTTACGGCTTGGAGTTGATTCCAAAATGAGTCGGATTTAAACTTATCTAAAATTTGATCTCCCGTATCTACTAAAAGGATAACTTCTGGATTTGCTTGGAGAATCTTTTCTGAAGAAAGGGTGACGTATCCCCGCAGGGGGCTACTTCCTTGCAATTGAGAGGTGAGGTTTTTGAGCTTAAATTGCTCAAGTAAATCGCCTGCCCAACTGGTTTGATTGGGAGATAAAATCGGTTGGCGACTAACTAGGATTAGAGCAGAATAATCTCGCTTGGGAATGTCGGCTAAAAAGGTTTGGTAGCGCTTGAGTAAAGGTTCGGGAGCGGCATTGATCGATCGCGCTAAATTCACTGTCAATTCTTCCAATGCTTTCCAGCTTTTTACTTGCGTTAGTAGCGTCTTGATTCCTAACTGCTGCAACTTCTCCATTGTTTTATCGTGAAACCCCGCCGCCCCGACTACGAAATCTGGTTTCAGCGCCACAATTTTTTCTAAATTCGGGGGTGTTTGTTCGCCGCTGACGGTACTAATTCCCTTAAACCTAGGGTCATTAATGATGATTTTACTGCCCGAAACACCGACAATTTTTGTTTGTTCCAATTGATAAATAATATCGGCGGTTAAAGGAGTCAGCGCTACAACTTTTTGGGCAGATTCGCGATTGGTTGTTTCCGTTGCGGCGGGCGAAGAAATTGGGTTTGACAAATTTTGGCTTGTAACTGAGCAAGCAACAAATGTTAGACTTAGAAGGAAGATAACAGCTACTCGTAAAAACCGCCCGGAAATAAATTTCCGGACTAATAACAAAAGTCCACTAAAGTGGACTGAAATCAAGCTAACAGTCCTCTTTAGAGGACTTAAGCTTAAGCTGCGGGATTTTCCCTGGCGGGTGATGTAGCTTGTGCAGGCTTTTAAAAACATCCAATTTTTGGGCATATTAAATCAAAATCTAGGAGATAAAGGACAAATCTGCAATCCTACAGGCGTTTCTATAATTGTAACGTCTACGCCAAAAGTTTGAGCTAAATTATCGGCAGTTAAAACTTGCTTTGGAGTGCCGACGCAAGTAAGTTTTCCCTCATGTAGGAGGGCGATGCGATCGCTATACCTGGCTGCTAAATTAATTTCGTGCAATACTGTAATAATAGTCAAGTTTTGTTGATTGAGTTGTTTGAGCAATTCGAGCAATTGCAACTGGTAGCAAATATCTAAATAAGTCGTTGGTTCGTCTAACAGCAAAACTTGGGGATTTTGCGCCAAAGCTAGGGCTAAAAAAGCTCGTTGGCGTTCGCCTCCCGAAAGTTGTTCTACCAGGCGATCGCTAAACTTTTCTATCCCAGTTTGATGCATGGCAATTTCAACTTTTTGGGCATCTTCTCGACTCAATTCCCACTGCCACCAAGGTTGATGGGGCGAACGTCCTAAACTGACTAACTGCTTGACGGTTAATCCTTCGGGAATCGTTTGTTGTTGGGGCAAAATCGCTAATTTCCGCGCCACAATAGCGGCAGGTTGGGAGTGGATTGCTTTGCCATCGAGCAAAACAACTCCCTGCTGGGGTGCGAGAATGCGACTAATTAATTTTAGCAAAGTAGATTTACCGGAACCGTTAGCGCCGATCAAACTCAACCATTCACCCCTTTGGATGGATAGGGTGATGTTTTGCGCGATCGCTATGTCTCCGTAACCGCCAGTTAACTTTTCAATTTCTAGCAACATTATTCCTGGGGTTGTAATTGATTGACAAAAGTTTGATGTTCTGCTGTTTGCAATCCTGCCTGTAGAGAGGCTAAAATTTCTGCGCGATCGCGTCGTAGTAAAGCATTGACTGATAACCACAAACCTGGGAATACTTGAGAGCGAATAATCCCTGCATCATCTGGTAGAAGAGAAACGTATTGACCGTTTTGTAAAATAAACCAATCGAGTCGATTTTCATAAATTTGCCAGACGATATATTCTCTTACCCCATTGCGCTGGTAAGCATTAAATTTGTCATTGAGATCGTAGCTAGCACTGCTAGCGGCAACTTCTACAATTAATTCTGGCGCACCTACAATATAATCATCTTCGTTAACTGAAGAATTACCGCCTACCTCTGGTTCAATGCGTAACAAAGCATCGGGTTGAGGTTCGTTATCTTCATCCAGAAGAACGGTGGCGTTATCATACAACTCAACGCCAGGTGTAGCCATCCAATAAGCACCTAACCAAGCCATAACGGCACCATGAGGTCCACCATGTAGATTTGCACGAACTGCGGAAGCCACGTATACAACTCCTTCGATTAATTCAGCTTTTCTGATATCAGATGCAGCATTATAGCGGCGTTCAAATTCATCGCGAGTCAAGCGATCGCCACTTTCAAGAGGAGGGATATTAATAGTAAAATTGATAGCCATAATGTTTCAATCCCAAATCTAAAATTTTGCTGACCGACGATACAACAACCAAACAAATAAGGGAGAACCTAGCAGAGCGGTAATCGTTCCTACTGGTAATTCTACCGCACCTAACCGGGCAAGTAAATCCGACAGCGTTAGTACCAAAGCACCGCCAATTGCACTCAAAGGTAATACCCAACGGTAATCATTTCCTACTAATAAACGCACGCCGTGGGGGACAACTAATCCTACAAAACCAATCAATCCGCCGATACTGACAGCACTGGCGGCGAGTAAGGTAGCGACGGCACCAATTAATAAGCGCGATCGCATCAAAGATACCCCCAATCCCACTGCCAAATCATCCCCCAAAGCTAGTAAATTGACGCTACGAGCTAAAAAGCATCCCAATAGCAAAGATACGCTAATATAAGGCGCAGCAATTTGGATATCTGACCAACCTCTGCCGTTTAAACTGCCAATTAACCAGTTGAGTGCGGCTTGGATGCGACTATCTTCTGCTAATAATATCAACGTTGTTTGTACCGCCCCAAATAAAGAACTAACCGCCACCCCACCTAAAATTAAGCGTTCTACAGATATTCCCGTTGCCGTTTTTCCTAAAAAATAAACGATCGCCGATGTTAGAATTGCGCCCACCCAGGAAAAAAGGGGAACCCAAGCTTGAAATACTCCTAACGTGAAGAGAGCGATCGCAACTAAACCTGCCCCCGCCGATATTCCCAATATAAACGGATCTGCCAAACTATTTCGCAGCAATCCTTGCAACAGGGCACCCGACATTCCCAATGCTGCCCCTACAGTTAATGCTGCTACAATTCGAGGTAAACGCAGTTCCCAAATAATAGTTTGATTGATTGAATCTCCCTGATGCAGAAATGCTTGCCATATTTGTGCCGCACTCATCGGTACAGCACCTAAAGAAAGCGAAAGAATAATGGTTACGAGCAACGCTATTATCAGGATTAAACCTGCCTGTAACACTCGATAATTTAGGGCGGTTGCTTGCTTTTGTCCTGGCATTTTTTCATCAAAATAACTCATATGATGTCCGGTTGTATCGGTAGCGTCAGGCGGGGCGGGTTTAACGAAATATTTGTTGGTTCCACAGATTGATTCGTAAAACCCGCCCCTACAGTATCAAAAACTATACAAAACCTTTGCCACCGGACATCATATCATAAATATTCATTCTGGTTGACACAGCCAGTCTTATATCCCTACAAACTGCTAGATCTGCCTTTGCGAGTGTTGTATTTACGGGGTGAGCATTTACCCAATTAGCAATTAGCAATTAGCAATTAGCAATTACCAATTACCAATTACCAATTACCAATCAAGCAGGATGCACGTGGAACATTCCCTCGCAACCTTTTTGCGCCACCCAATCTTGATGGGGATGGAACATATACATACCTGGGTCACTGTAGGAAAATTCAAGAATGTGTCGCTCTGCCGTTCCCATCGTAATTACATCCGTTGCTTCTGTAGGCTGAAGCGTACTACCCGTTCGATAAACCTGGAATAAATTGGCATGAACGTGAAAAGTAACGGGTGATTCGTATTCAATCATATTCAAAAGGTAAAGCCGAACCAGTTGATTTTGTTTAACGGGTATCGGATGTTTCATGTAATATTGTGGAAACCCATTGAAGACGACGAATTCATTTTTTCCATCCCCATTCGTGTCGTAACCTGACATCGTGATGGCGATTTCATCTGCCTGGGGGCGCCCTCCTGGCGGATCGATAATAAACATGCCATAAAGTCCCTGACCGATATGATAAGCGATATCTCCTACGTGGCAGTGATATAGATGAACGCCAAAAGGTTTAGCATCAAATTCATAAACTGTGGTTTTTCCATAACTAATGGGTTCCATACCATCCATTTGTGCTTTATGAATCCCATGAAAATGGATCGAATGGTCTTCACCTTGATGCTGATTTGTATAAATTACCCTGATGCGATCGCCTTGATTGGCGCGCAAAGTTGGGCCGGGAACTCTCCCGTTGTAACTCCAAGTAGTGAACGAGGCCCCATCAAGTAAAATTTCTGTGGGTTTAGACGTTATTTTAAATTCTCGAATCTGGCGCCCATTCTCTTGTTTTAGCGTGCCATACTCAAATTCTCGCAGCGATGACGAGGGGTTCCAAACCAGTTTTGGAGGTGGCAAAATTTTCGCCTTTACCCTACGCCAAATCGGGTCACCAAGAGTGATGCCAGCAACTGCGATTCCGCCTCCCAATCCTAGTTGGATCAATCGGCGTCTTTTAATTAGTAATGAAGAAAGCTTATGCATGAAATTTATTGCTAATGCAGCAAAAGATGGATGGTTTTCAAGAATGATTGTGTGGTAGGGGCGGGCTTAATATCATGTCCGGTTGCATCGGTAGCGGCAGCCGGGGCGGGTTTAACGACATATCTCGTGGTTCCAAACAATGGCTGGTAAAACCCGCCCCTACCATACACAACCTTTATTACCGGACATGATATAACGAGATATTTCATTGCCTCAAATATAACCAGGTTAAACTCGCCCATACAATGTTTATTGCTGTTAATAGCTAATCGCTAATGGCATCGAACAATTAACAATTAGCGATGAGCAATTAGCAGCTAATTTGGAGTCAAAAAGTTTTGGACAACGTACTTACCCAAATTCCTGCCAGCGGTCAACCCATCTTTATTATCAGACATCCAATGAGCGCCGCCGTAAATGCGACTCATCCCCGCTTCTTCTGCTGCTTGAGTAAAGTTGTTGAAAGAGCGAGGAGGTAAATTTACAGAAGGGTCAGCGATCGCAGTAAAACTAACTCGATCGCCAAAGTATGCCGTTAAAACTGCATCGGCTGCACCCCCAAACGTACTGTGTCCCGATACATAGGCAGGAGAAGAAGGAGTACTTAATAAAGGCGTCCAGTTTGCATCGGCGGTTGTTTGGGGATTATTGTCTTTATCGGCTTGCTGAATTGCCGTAATCGGTCGCCAACGATTAAACGTGTATTTTTGATCGCCATCAATAATACTGGCATCGGCGAGGGCGATATTTAGCAAGGCAAATAAACGGGCATTTTGCTGTAAAGTCTGCCCCCGTTTTATCGCAACATCAGCAGCAATTTGGTTCCAATGTCCGGGGGGTGTTAGGGTTCCGGAACCATTTAACCAGAATTTAGCGATCGCACTCTGATCTGCCGTCCGCGTCGTGCTATCTTTCGCGCCAATTTCTTTGGTTTGATTAAATTCTGCCGTATATTCAGCACTCGTTAAATTCGGCATCTTCGCAATGCGGAATTGATCTCCCTTCGTCATCGCAAAGGGTTTAACATTCTTCCAATGCGGCATCGAAGCTGACTTAAATTCCGGCGGTACGGGTTGCCAATGACCGGGTTGATTTACCGGCGTATAAGCAACTTCGGCATTGCTACCATCATTTTGTCGCCATGCAAATATTTGGTCGGCAACAGTTTCCCCTAATTTGATGCCGTCTGTTTTAGATTTTCCTTCAGCTATTTTTGCTAAAGATTCGCTTTTGGCAGCATCTAACCCAGCTGCTTGTTGCGGGTATAAATTAACTAACATTCGATGTGCAGCGGCAATAGCTGCTGCTTCTTCTGATGCACCAGCAGGCGCTTGCACTTGTACGCGATAGGGTTTGTGGGTTGGTGCTATCCCATTCACCGCATCATACACCGCCCCATGCACCATCGCCAGGTTATGCGCTGCCATCGGCGGCGATGTCTTGTCTGTGCGGATTGTTGACAGAGCGATCGCATTCCATTCCATCACCGCATCTTTTGCTTGTTGCGCCGGTGCTACAGCTTGCGCGTTTGCCCCAGGTTGCACCGCTGACAGCAACTCGACTTTTTGCGATTTACATGCAATAAAACTTAAACTTGCGATCGTACCTATTGCGATCGCTTTGACAGAAATGCCAACTACTGAGCCTTCGGAGTTAGGTTTCATGATGAACCCCGCATAGAGTTGTTGAAAATATTAAGCAATAACTTCATTTAGCGAGTGTAAATCTCAAAACCGAAGCAGCCTGATTTCTTCAACAACTCTTAATTTCTCAATTAAGTTGATGGCAAGATTTGGTGCAAGCCTTGCAATAAACGGTTTTAGGTTCAAAGTCAGGACAAGCGATCGCTTCCTCTGAACAAGCCGTCATCGGACGCACCGTACACTTGAGGCGATAATCGTTAGTAAAATACTCGCAATCATCACAAGGAATTTCATGGAGACGCTTAACATAAGACATACCTTTTTGCAGCGATATCAGAAAATTCCAAACAAATAAAACCGTGATAGTCCAAGCACAGACAACGTAAATTACAGCTATCATTTCCAGATCCTGAGTTAATTTTATTTTTAGAGAACGCGCAGGCGGTCTTTGTTTGTTTAGCCGCACCCACCAAGGGTGCGGGATAAATAGGGTAATGGAAACGGATTTGGTATTACCGGCATACGGGCGGATTTTAGATCATTTCCGGTTGCATCAGAATTACGATGGCGTAGTTAGGGCAATTACCAATTACCAATTATCAATTACCAATTTATGCTGACTTTAAACGGGCGCGGTAAGCGTGCCACAGATGTCCCCCAAGCGCCAACAAACCCAAGAAAAATTGACTAACTGCCAAATTATCCCGATCAAAACCGTAAAATTCTGTCGGATAAACAGTCGTGTTATATCCCACGAAGATGGCAGAAACAAAAGCCATAAAAGCCAAACCTCCCAAACTGTAAGAAAGCAGCGCATCTCCATTAATAATCAGCGCTTTCTTAACCCAAGGAAAAGGTTGACTCACAATGTGCCACGCCCCGCCAGCAATTAGCAAAGCTCCAATCCAAATGTGACCGCCGATAACATCCTCTAAATTATTCACACTCGCCATTCCCAGGGGAGTCCAACCCCCATTTGCAATGCCAAATAGGTAGCCAAAAATCGTCACGGGATTGAGAGTGGGATTCGTAATTAAGCGGACATTGGCAACAGCGGGGTCGTAAATTCCGCCAAAAACCATTGCTTTGAGGACGAATAAAAATGCAGCAATTCCCAAAACAATCAAATGATGACCCAAGATCAAACTTAGCTGTTTTGGGTTAGTCCATTCGTAGTGAAACTTAGTAACTCGTCCCACCCCATTTTTTAAGATCGCAGGGCCGCGAAAAACATGATAAAGCCCGCCAGCACCTAAAACAGCAGATGCGGCTAAATGCAAGATTCCAATCGCAAAATAGGGATAGGTATCTACAACTTGACCGCCTGCACCCACACCCCAACCTAAAGACGCCAAGTGAGGTAGCAGAGTTAGTCCTTGATCGTACATCGGTTTGTCAGGCACGAAGCGAGCCACTTCTGATATCGCAGTAGCGCCAGCCCAAAACATAATTAAACCCGCGTGAGCAATATGAGCGCCCAATAATTGACCCGACAAATCAATCAAGCGGGCATTCCCAATCAACCATGTCAAATTTGTATTGTCGGCTAGCGTTCTTCGAGTAGAAATTTCCACAGTTCGGTTCTTTCCTTTTGAGTCATGAAGTCAAAAAATTTTGTTTTGGTGTAGGGGCACGGCATCAATCAGCTTTGCCGCTAACTGGAAGGTTTTTTACTGCCGTGCCCCTACAAAGGCATCAATCAGCTTTGCCGCTAACTGGAAGGTTTTTTACTGCCGTGCCCCTACAACTGCATCGCCACCGATGAAAAACTGTTTTACAAATCGCTGCCGACGGTATTCAAGGCATTTTCAACGCGCTTAAAGTCAAAGCCAATCGCGCGTAAAGCGTGCCAGAGATGACCTTGCAGGAAGAAGAAAGCTAAGAAGAAATGGGTATTTGCCAACCAACAACGAGCCGTATGATCACCATTCGGTAACTGTACGGTGTCGGCAAAATAAGGAGTTACGCCCAGCTTCACTTCTAAAGCTGGCCCGTAAAATTCTACAGGATAAGCTAACGTGTTGACTGCACAAAAATAAGCGGCAACAAATCCTGCCAAAGCAATACCGCCTAAAGAATAGGAAAGAATTGCTTCCCCAGAGAAGATTAAGAGCTTTTTCGCCCAAGGTAAAGGCTCTTTGACGATGTGCCAAATACCGCCTGCAATCAGAATTGCGCCTACGTAAATGTGACCGCCAACTAAATCTTCTAAGCTGTTAACGCTGGCAAAATGGGTCTGATAGCCATAGATTACTAATGGGTCAAGCGTGGGATTTGTTACTAAGCGCACATCCCCAATTGTCGAGTCATAGAGTCCGCCAAAATACATCGCTTTAGCAGCCAGTAACAGCGCACCTGCTCCTAAGAAAAGTAGGTGATGTCCCAAGATTATTCCCAACTGTTTGTAATCATTCCATTCAAAGTGGAATTTCTTGGCCTGCCCCTTTGCGTCTTTCAAGTTTTCCGGCGCTTTAAAGGTATGGAAAAGAGCGCCAGCACCCAAAACAGCGGATGAGATTAGGTGCAAAACTCCCACAACAAAAAAGGGATAAGTATCCAATACTTGACCGTTTTTTCCCACACCAAATCCCAATGTTGCCAAGTGGGGCAGTAAAATTAGCCCCTGTTCTCCCATCGGTAAATCGGGTGAATACCGAGAGATTTCAAACAGCGTAAATGCGCCTGCCCAAAGCGTAATCAGCGCTGCCTGCCCTACGTGTGCTGAGATGAATAAGCCGGATAAATTCGCAAAGCGGGCGTTTCCAGCCCACCAGGCATATTTAACTTCTGTCTTGTCGTAAGTTTGCATTGAGTCCGTCTCCTTGCGATTTTCTTGGCTGTTTTTCCTGCCTTGCGTTCGCGCAGCGTGCCGGAGGCATATCGCTCGCTCAGTCCCTTAACAGCCTTCTTGCTAAATATTCTCATCAATTTAATCTAGTTGCGTAAGATTGTCAATAAGTTTTTGCGGTTTGATCGCCATCTGACTAGAGCTATTTATCATCGTTTCTTGATTTTTGCTGCATATCTGTCGAGCGAACGCTTGTCAACTAGCCGCAACAATTATTAATTTTAGGTTTAATAAATGCAATTAATTATCAACTAATCCCGCCTAGTAGGAACGGGTGCGATCGCGATCGAGAACCAGTAACTCTTGTGGGGTGGGCATTCTGCCCGCCTTTGAGGTCTAATGCACATTGCACGCTTTGTCTTTTAATACTACAATATAATACATAAGCTGGCGGGAAAGCGATATTGTTTCCCAAGGCTGGAGCGATCGCTTCTTTGATACAATAAGAATCATTATCACTTTTTGTTATATGGTCAGTTCCCCACCCAAACCCCAATCGAGTCACAACCCCAACCAAAGCGATGAGGAAAAACTGCTGCGAATTCGCCACACTTGCGCCCACATACTCGCAATGGCAGTGCAAAAGCTATTTCCAGAAACCAAAGTGACAATTGGGCCAGTGGTGGACAATGGCTTTTATTACGACTTTGACCGCAAAGAATCATTTACCATGGAAGATTTGGGTAAAATCGAAACCGAAATGCGGCGAATTATTCAAGCCAATTTGCCGATAATTCGAGAAGAAGTAGAGCGAGAACAAATCAAAGCCGAAATAGAACAGTTAGGAGAACCTTACAAACTAGAGATACTAGACAGCATTCCAGAAGGCGAGATAATTACTCGTTATTTTATGGGAAATCCGGATAGCGGCAGGTGGAAAAAAGCAGAAAAACCCGAACCTTCATTAATTGAAACTGCCACAATTGAACCAGATGAATTTTGGTGGGATTTGTGCGCGGGGCCGCATTTAAACTTCACCGGCGAAATCAATCCCGATGCCTTTGCCTTAGAAAGCGTCGCGGGTGCATATTGGCGCGGCGATGAAACCAAAGCGCAACTACAACGCATCTACGGCACCGCGTGGGAAACCCCAGAACAACTGCAAGTTTACCTGCAACAAAAAGAAGAAGCCAAACGCCGCGACCATCGTAAATTAGGGCAAGAACTCAAACTGTTTAGCATTCAAGAAGATGCTGGTGGCGGTTTAGTTTTCTGGCATCCTCGCGGCGCAAAAATCCGCTATTTAATCGAAGATTACTGGCGGAAAGCGCACTTAGAAGCAGGTTACGAACTACTGTACACGCCCCACATCGCCAATCTGGAATTATGGAAAACATCGGGTCACTGCGATTTTTATCGCGAAAATATGTTTGACTCGATGAATATCGAAGAACAGGCTTATCAACTCAAGCCGATGAACTGTCCTTTTCACGTCCTCACCTACAAAAATGACCTGCATTCTTACCGAGAATTACCCTTGCGGTGGGCAGAATTAGGCACGGTTTATCGTTACGAACGTTCTGGAGTTTTGCACGGATTAATGCGCGTGCGGGGATTCACCCAAGATGACGCGCACATCTTCTGCTTACCCGAACAAATCGCCGATGAAATTCTGGGAGTGCTGGATTTGACCGAAAAATTCTTAACCGATTTTGGGTTTAAGAATTATCAGGTGAATCTTTCCACTCGTCCGGCTAAATCTGTCGGTACGGATGCCGGATGGGAATTGGCAACCCAGGCTTTAATTCAAGCCTTGAATAGAAAAGGTTGGCCTTATGTAATCGATGATGGTGGCGGTGCATTTTACGGCCCCAAAATCGATCTGAAAATTCAAGATGCCATCGGGCGCTTGTGGCAGTGTTCGACAATCCAGGTAGATTTTAACCTACCAGAAAGATTCAAAATCGAATATGTTGCTGCCGACGGCAGTCGCCAACAACCGATTATGATTCACCGGGCAATTTTTGGATCTTTGGAGCGGTTTTTTGGCATTTTGATTGAAAACTACGCGGGGGATTTTCCCCTGTGGTTAGCACCCGTGCAGATACGCCTTTTACCCGTCAGCGATGGTCAAAGGGAGTATGCCGAATCTGTGGCTGCTACACTTAAAAAAGCGGGGTATCGCGTTGAAATTGATACGAGTGGAGAACGTTTATCGAGGCAAATTCGCAACGCAGAATTAGAGAAGATTCCTGTAAGTGCAATTGTCGGTAAGCGGGAAGTAGAAAATCAAAGCTTGAGCGTGCGAACCAGAAAAGCGGGAGAGTTGGGAACGCTGACACTTTCTGAGCTAGAACAAAGTTTACAGGAGGCCATTCAGCAGAAAACGTTAATGTGACGTTATTTCCAGAACAAGGGGGTAGGGGGCATTTTGCATCGAAAAAACTGAACCGACGCCTAATTTCTACCCCTTGTTTTAGAGCAGCTTAAATCATATCATAATAATTATCAACTAATACGTATAACAGGCTTTAATAGTTTCTTAATTTACATATTTTGTCAAGTCAACTAATATAAGTTACAGATAAAACGGTGTAGGGAAAGTCCGGTCTAAGTCCGGCGCTGTGCCGCAACTGTCAGCGGAAAGACATGATACGAATCATTAATTTCCGTGAGCCAGAATGCCTACCCGCTTTTTTAACCCCTTACTTCCTGCGTCGCACGGGAAAGGAGCTAGATTTGAGACCTACTCACTCAATAGCCCAACAAACCTGGTTTCTGTGTATGTGTGTTGCTCGATAACCACACAACTACTAACAGGATATCCTCGTATACCAAAGAGGTAACAGGATAGATTTAACCAGGCTATTTTTCTAAGCTACGCACCAGTTAAACCCATGCATATTGGGCATGAAAAAGCTGGAAATAGCAAGGGGGCGGAATATTTTTGTTCCTTCATCATGATGTAAACCGTTCATTTTTGCCAAGAACAAGGAATTTCACCAATGAATTTATCACCGAATAAAAGCCAGATTGCTACAACATTATTCAAAAGCTTGTTGGCAGCTTCTGCAATTTTGCCGATGTGGGTTCAACCTGTATTAGCTCATGTTCTCTGGTTTGACTATAAAGGTGGAGAATACAACCTTCTATTTGGTCATCCAGAGTTAAACGAACTAGAGCCACTGTTACCAACCAAGCTCAAAACCGTGACAGCTTACGACCCAAATAAACAGTTAGTTCCTTACTCGCTCAAACAGAAACCCGATGGTATGTCACTCGTTTCCAATGGAAATGTTGCTGCAATTACTGGCTTTTATGACAATGGTTTTTGGGTCAAGAAGTCGGAGAATGACTATGAAAATGTTTCGGAAAGCGAAGCCGTACAATACAACACCAATTATGAAGTGGGTCATTACGTGAAGTACGCTAAGGCGCTTTATAACTGGTCTGAAGCACTTAGTAAACCCTTTGAACTGCCACTGGAGATTATGGCGCTGAAAAATCCTTTTGAGGTCAAAATGGGAGAATTTTTACCCATTCAGGTTTTGTATCAGGGAAATTTGACCAAAAATGCGACAGTGGAATATTTGGGAGAAACGCTAACGATTAATGAGGATGGAATTGCTTTTGTGCCGATCGGTCAAGATGGATTGCAGACGATTGAAGCCAGTTATTCGCTTTTGTTAGACAACGATGCGGCAGCGGATAAAGTTTCTTATGCCGCCACATTAAGCGCACAAAATAAATCGGTTCCAGAACCCTCTGCTTTGTTAGGGATCGGTGCGTTAGCTTTAATGGCGATCGCCAACCGAGGTTCCATCCACAAGAAGGCATCTTGAAGGTCTTCTTAAGCTGATAAAAATTTGAAAATTGCTAATGGCTAATTTTATGATAAAAATCTGATAATATTAGCCATTAGCATTATATTTTTTCAGGCGATCGCCTAATTTTCATCTGACGATGGGTAGCCATGCCAGTGTAACCATTTGACCAACGGTTGACAAAAGTAGTCCTGCATAACGCCGGACAGGCGTCGTCCTGGTCATTCAGTCATCGGCAGGCGGGACTTGTCCTACAAGTTTTATCAAGGCATCTATAATGTATAATAATGATAATCGTTATCAAAATGACGTAAAAATAAGGTAAAATTAACCAGGAATCGATAATGCCCAACATCCAATCGGGGTCTGAAACCGAGTTATTGTTCAGGGTAGATCCAACAAAATATCACAACGGCTAGCCATGAATGATACCAAATTTACCCTTGTACCTAAGCGAGCGACAAAACTCAAGCAGTGGTCATCTGGTTGGAAAGCGGTTGAGAGGGGTAGTTTATGGGTAGTTTTGCTGACTGCGATCGCAACAGCCAGCAGTTTGATTTATCCCCATCCGCCCCTGGTCAGTTTTGCCACAATTGCAGGGGTAACCCTGACCCCGACAAAAGCAGTCAAAACAGTAGCGATCGCTTGGTTAGTTAATCAGATTTTCGGGTATACCTTTCGCAATTATCCTCAGACAACCGAATCTTTTACTTGGGGGTTGATCCTGGGATTGGGAGCAACAATAGTAACAATCCTTGCAACAAGTAGACCCCATTTTAGTCAAGCTCTAATCTGGGGTCATTTCCTCTGGATTGGGGTGGCTTTAGTTGGGGGATTTATCATATTTGAGGGATTAATTTGGCTCGTTGGGTTGTTGATGGGAGGCGAACATAGTTTCACCTTAGCGATACTAGGTCTGCGGTGGATCAAAGAAGTAATTTGGACAATTACTTTGGCTTTAGGACATGGGTTTTTAGTGGCGCGATCGCCGGGGCTGAAAGTCTAGAGAAATCAAGGAATGTAGTTTATGAATCAATCTGCGATCGCTTTAATATCAGGCCCACCCGGATCAGGAAAAACTACCTGGATTCGCCAACATTTAGACGATACATCTAACCCCATCGTCTACTTGAGTCCCGGTAATAGCAACGTCCCCATCGACCAGACCATTATTGCCGCCGAATTCCCCCACTGTAAAACATTAACCGACGGGCAAGAATTGGAATTGCTCAAATTATTAGCAATGGGATATTCTGCCTATATTGAGATTGGATTTCACCTAGAATTATCAGAAATTGATAAAATAATCGGAAATCTGCCCCATCAGCGCATTGCCCTAATACCGCCAGAATTAAAACAATCCCCATGGCACGAATGGGCAAATAAAATTATCCCTAGCGCACCGTTACAACAGCTACCAGAAAATATCGAACTCTGGCGCGTACCGATGACCGGACAAATGCTAGATACCGATAGCCTCAACGCTTTTTGGTACGAACTGACTCAAAAAGCTTACGGCACAATATATCGCGCTAAAGCCATCTTTGACTTAGCCGATGGACGTGCAGTTTACGGTGAATTTATTCCCAATATTGAAGGAGATTCTTTTATTGAATTAAACCTACCCCGTTGGTTAGAAGGACGCCCCGCACGTTTCAGCGGATTAGAAGTTTTTGGTCAAAACTTAGACCAACCAGCTTTAGCACAAACAATTAAAGATAGTTGTCTGACAGACACCGAACTTCGATCTTACCAACAACGCCTAAAACAAGCAGAACAATTTGAGGATATCCAAGCATGAAAATAGCAGTTATGTCATGCATTCACGGCAACTATGAAGCTTTAGATGCTGTTTTAATCGACATCGACGATCGCAATGTCGATAAAATATACTGCCTGGGAGATTTAGTCGGATACGGCCCTTTTCCCCACGCAGTAATCGAGCAAATTCGTTCCCTCGATATTCCCACTTGCCAGGGATGCTGGGATGAAGATATTGTGGAAGGATTGAACGCCTGCGAATGCAGTTATCCTTCATTGTTAGCCGAACGTCGCAGTAGATTTGCTCACGAATGGACGCAGAAAAACATTTATCCCGAAGACCGAGAATTTTTAGAATTATTGCCTCATACATTGCGGGAAGATAACCTTTGTTTCCTGCATGGCAGTCCCCACAGCAATCACGAATATTTACTCCCCGAACTAGATGGATTTTTAGCATTAGAACGGGTACTTTCTAGCGGCGCAGATGTACTATTTTGCGGTCACACTCACTTGCCTTACGTCCGCACTTTAGATGCTGGTCAGTTACAAATTAAAGTTAAAAATGGCAAGCAACAGGAACGATTAAGTTTTACAGCACCTTTGAAGCGAATTGTCAACGTTGGTTCGGTGGGAGAACCCCGTCACGGAAGACCAAATGCCACCTACGTTATTTACGATACGGATACGCAACAAGTGACGCTACGAGAAGTGGAATACGACTATCAAAAAACTTGCGCGGCGATAATAGAAAAAGGATTGCCTGCTATTTTTGCATGGCGTTTAGCGCGGGGATTAGAATATGCAGAAAGAGCAGACGATCCCACCCATGTTTGCGTGCGCTGATACAGATCTGTAGGTTGGGTTGAGGTAACGAAACCCAACATTGCGATTTCACAAGGTTCAACCCAATCTAATTTTTAGTAATGGATAGATAACTATGAGCCAATGGGCAATTTTAAGCGGGATAGAAGGCAATTTAGCTGCTTATGATGCAGTAATGAATGATATAAAACGCCAAGTACGAGAATTAGAAGCTGTATATATTTTGGGAGATTTAGTTGGGCCAAGACCAGAGTGCGAAGAATTAGTAAAGCGCGTGCGATCGCCTAAAAATAACGAAATAGAACCGCAAATTTGTACTGGATGGTGGGAAGAACAATGTTTCATATTACACGGCATCGGCACCCAGGGAGAACCAACAGAATTAAAATCCCGCTATGGAGGAGATACAGTCGTGAAACTGTGGAATTCTGTTACCAAAAAAACGGTAGAATGGCTGAGATATTTCGACTTTGGTTTCTTTGAACTCGACTGCCTTTTAATTCACGGCAGTACCGTTAGCGTTGACGACGCTCTTACCCCAGAAACACCCCCAATTATAATGTTAGACCGGCTGTTGCGAGACGGAGCAAATAACTTATTCTGCGGTCGTTATGGTCAAACATTTGAGTATTGCATCGAAACAGGATCGCTCTCGACATCCGTCACAACTTTAGATGCTCAAAACTCTCCCCAAACTATCAAAACAACACCCCGCAGAGTTGTTGGAGTTGGTAACGTTGGACGCACCCCCGGAGAAGCAACTTACACCCTGTACAACCCCACTACCAATAGGGTAGAATTTAGAAGCATTCGCTATCACTTTAACAAGGGATTTCAACCTTAATCGCCAAAAAATTAGCCAATTACTCCAGCTAGCTTTTGCAACTCTGTGTCAACGGCAACACAACCCTGGGGCGAAATCAAGGAATTTTGGTTGGCCTACCACCTTTGTGGTCAAATTAATTTATAATGGATGGGATCGCAATCGCTAAATACTTGCCCCATGTCTTCCAACGCCGCCACCTTACCACCTAACCTCGCACGCATGGTCGAACGCTTCGCGCGTCAGTCGGATCCGAAACAGCGCTACGAACAACTGATTTGGTTAGCTAAAAAGCTGCCGGAATTTCCTGAATCGGAAAAAGTACCTGAAAATAAAGTTTCGGGGTGCGTTTCCCAGGTTTATATTACTTCTGGGTTGAACGACGGCAAGGTTGTTTATCAAGGCGATTCAGATTCCCAGTTAGTTAAAGGATTAGTCGCATTTTTAATCCAAGGATTGAACGGACTCACACCAGAAGAAATTTTGAAAGTCAATCCTGATTTTATTCAACAGACGGGGCTGAATGTAAGCTTGACCCCTTCCCGCGCCAATGGGTTTTATAACATTTTCCAAAAAATGAAAAACCAAGCCCTATCATATCAACTATCCGAGTCGGGAGAGTCGTTCAATTAATAAGACCTCTGCAAAAAACAAGCTCAAGGGCAGGCAGGATGCCCACCCCACAAGAGTTTTTGGAAAAATCTAATGTCTATAACACAACCAACGGCAGGTACAATCGAAGGTCTGACCAAACGGGGAATGCCGGTTACGATTATTACCGGATTTTTGGGCAGCGGCAAAACAACCTTACTCAATCAAATCCTCAAAAATAGACAAGATTTAAAAGTCGCCGTTTTGGTTAACGAATTTGGGGATATTAATATCGACAGCCAACTGTTGCTTTCCCTAGAAGAGGACATGTTGGAACTGAGCAACGGTTGTATTTGCTGTACGATTAACGATAACTTAGTTGAGGCCGTTTACAAAATTTTAGAACGGCAAGATCGCATTGATTACATGGTAGTGGAAACGACAGGGGTTGCCGATCCGCTACCAATTATTTTAACATTTGTAGGGACGGAATTACGAGAGTTTACTAACCTGGATTCAATTCTGACGGTGGTAGATTCCGAAACGTTTACCCCAGAGCATCTGGAAAGCGAAATAGCGTTCCGGCAACTGACTTATGGGGATATAATCTTACTCAATAAAACCGATTTGGTGCCAGAAGAAAAGGTTGAGGAACTAGAGGACTACATCAACGATATAAAAGCTGGGGCTAGGGTTTTGCGATCGCAACACGGTCAAGTACCCCTGCCGCTGATTTTAGGTGTAGAACTCGCGCATCCAGAAACCTATCTAACTGATGCCAGCTTGAGTAAAGAGCAAAAGTCAAACCACCTCGCCAACGACGGTTTTGTATCCGTTTCTTTCAAGAGCAATCGACCTTTTGCAGTGAAAAAATTTCAGACATTTTTACAAGATAAAATGCCTGCCAATGTTTTTCGAGCTAAAGGGATTCTTTGGTTTAAAGAAAGTACGAGGCGTCACATCTTTCAATTGAGTGGCAAACGCTACGACTTGAAAGATGAAGAATGGCAGGGCGAACGGAGCAATCAGCTAGTAATGATTGGGCGCTCGTTAAATGCGCTGGAAATTAACCAGCAACTGAATAATTGCCTGACTCGATAGCAGAGAATCATTAGTCATTGCTCAATGACTAACGCTGCTTAACCACTCACAACTAACACCAAATTCATGACTCTTTACATTACTCCTGAAATTGCCAATAATGCTGATAGTTTGGAACTATCTCTTCAAGGCAAATCCTTGCCCCCCGTTACCCAAGCAGAAATGATTCAGGCGGTACGGACATTATTGATTGGATTGGGAGAAGATCCAGATCGAGAAGGATTGCGAGATACTCCCAAGCGCGTTGTGAAAGCGTTGCAGTTTTTGACTCAAGGTTATCGGCAATCTTTGGATGAACTGCTCAACGGAGCCGTTTTTACAGAAGATGCCGATGAAATGGTGTTAGTTCGCGATATCGATCTTTTCAGTTCCTGCGAACACCATATATTGCCAATTCTCGGTCGCGCCCACGTCGCTTATATTCCCGACGGCAAGGTAATTGGTCTGTCTAAAGTTGCTCGAATTTGCGAAATGTACGCAAGGCGCTTGCAAGTCCAGGAACGTTTAACCGCACAAATTGCCGATGCCTTGCAAGGGTTACTCAAACCGAAAGGCGTGGCAGTTGTAGTGGAAGCAACTCATATGTGTATGGTGATGCGCGGGGTACAAAAACCGGGTTCTTGGACGGTTACGAGTGCAATGAAAGGCTTATTTGCTGAAGATGCCAGAACTCGCCAAGAGTTCATGAGTTTGATTCGGCATAATGCGAATTTTCACTAACTTTGGGTAATGGGTAGTAGGTAGAACCTCGCCGAGAAACCAGAAACCCGGTTTTTTGCAAAAACCGGGTTTCTTACACCCAAGGGCGCGATCGAAGTTTAATCCGCCAACACAGGAAATTAACCAGCAACTCAATAATTGCCTGACTCGATAGATTTTTTGATGCTAAATGAACGATTGTTACCAATGGGCGATCGCATCTTGAATGGCTTCCCTGGCGCTTAAATAAAGCTCACGTCGGTAATTTCCATCTAATATCTTACAATGCAGAATGCAGCGCCATCCACGATCGGCTAAGGAGTGTACCCAAGGATGAAGGTGTTTCGTAAGCGACACGTTTCTGTAAGCGACCTGAGGGATCGCGGCACTCCTATACCTCAAAATCAGCGCTGGCGCGATCTTTGGGGAGAAGCTCGCACTCGAATTCTAGTTTGGTATGTTGTGATTTTGACACTGACGTTTGGCATGGCAATTCCAGCCTTTCGCCAGCTTTTGTTTGCCCGTGTTGATGCTCGTGTTCGTCAGGACATGCTGGGAGAAGTGGAAGACTTCAGAGAATTGTTGGCAGGCAGAGTTAACCTGGAAAGATTAGAGAATAACCGCATAGACGACAACGACACAGCCGCGATTAGAGAAGTGCAGCCCATCAGTTCTGTTGAACAGGCGCTCATGAGAGACCTTAGAGTGCCTACAACCGAACAGGAAATGAAGCGGTTCTTTGAAGCATACTTAAAGGTTGAAATTCCAGAAGACAATATTTTTCTGATTACATTTGTTAATGGAACATTCTATGAGTCTAGTCCCAAAGCATTACCGAAAGATCTCAAACCAGACACCGATCTAATGCGGCAATGGGCAACTCAGGCTGAACCAGGAGAGGGGAAACAGGTTAGCCAAAACCGCGACATTAATCGCATCTTCTACTTTGTTGAACCCATTAAAACGAACGGAAAAATACTCGGAACGTTAGTGATTGCCCATAGTGCCGAAGAACATGCTGAAATCCTGGAAGCAGTGGTTGCGATCGCTCAGGTTGTTCTGGCAGTGCTGTTGATTGCGCTGCTTTTGGTATGGTTTGCTGCCGGACGAATTCTGCAACCGTTACGGGAATTGGCGATAACTGCTCAATCGATTAGTGGAAGCGATTTAACACAGCGCATTCCAGTACGGGGTAAAGGAGAACTGGCAAACCTAGCAGTAACGTTCAACAAGATGATGGATCGATTGGAAAGTTCGTTTATTAGCCAGCGTAACTTTGTCAACGATGCTGGACATGAACTGCGAACTCCGATCACCATCATTCGTGGATATCTGGAATTGATGGCTAGCAATCCGGACGATTGGCAGGAAAATCTAGCAATCGTTGTGGATGAACTAGGTCGAATTAGCAGTTTTGTGGACGATTTAATCTTGCTAGCACAGGCAGAAAGTCCAAACTTTTTACAGCTGGAAATTGTTGATACTGCGGCAATTACCCAGGAGATATTTGATCGGGCGCAGACGTTGGCAAGCCGAAACTGGCAGTTAGAGGCGGCAGCGAAGGGAAAAATTATCGTCGATCGTCAGCGAATTATCCAGGCGATTATGCATTTAGTACGCAATGCCACACAGCACACAGAAACAACCGATGCAATCCTAATTGGCTCTAAGATTTGCAAAGGCAAAGTTCACTTTTGGGTGCAAGATAGGGGAGAAGGGATTGATATAGAGAATCAGCAGCGAATCTTCGATCGTTTTGCCAGAGTCCCTAACCGTCGCCGCAGTTCAGAAGGCGCTGGATTGGGGTTATCTATTGTTAAGGCAATTACTGAAGCTCACAAGGGACAGGTGACTCTTTACAGCCAAGTCGGTGTAGGCTCAACCTTTACGATCGTTCTGCCATTAGAGGCTGTTTGACCTCTGCTTCAGTTGAGCAAAAATCTCCTTACACTAGAATCAGGGTAAAAATTACAGGAGACTCTCTCGTGGCAACAGAAGTACAAGTTTTTCAAACAAGTCTCTACGAAACCGATTTTGTCCGCTGGGTTGAAACTACAGTTGAACAACTGCGTAATCAAGAATACGCCAGCGTAGACTGGACAAACTTAATTGAAGAAATTGAGTATATGTCAAAACGGGAGCGAAAAAGCCTCAAAAGCAACCTTGTAGTGCTTTTGCTTCATCTCCTTAAATGGCAACATCAACCAGAATGTCGTAGTGGCAGTTGGAAAGGCAGTATTCGGGAACATCGCCGACGGATCAATGATGACTTAAAAGATTCACCCAGCTTAAAACCATATCTACAAGAAGTATTTGCTGAGTGTTACATGAATGCTCGTCTTCAAGCCGCAGATGAAACAGGCTTACCAATAGAAACTTTTCCATTAGATTGTCTTTATACACCCGTTCAATCCCTGGATACTGATTTTTTACCAGAGTAAAGCGCGATATGCCTACCTTCCGCTGGCACGAATTGCATTTAACTCTCTCACCAGATATAAACAAAACTTAATTTAAGTATAAGCAAACATGGGATAATCTGAGCTATTGATCGCATCTGGTACAAAATAATGAATCGATTTTTACTGGTTTTGCTCTCTAGCCCTGCACTGTTAGCTTCTCTCGCGTCTCTTTTAGTGACTGCTTCTCCCGTCGGTGCAACCACACCCATCCCCGCCACCAACGAAGACCTTTCCTGCATTCTTTCTCGCGACTCCAACGGGTTAAGCTGTCTGCGGGTGACTAAAGAAATAGTAAGTGCATCGGATGCGTTTGATAGCGATCCGACGCCTATGTTAGATATTACCGATGAAGAAAGCGATGAAGCGATCGCTAAATATGGTTGCGACTGTTCTGGATGTATCAGATCCTTGCGTCAGTCGGAGATTTAAAAACAGAAATCTCTCCCCTATATTTTGATAGCAACGATGCGAATTCTGCGGTAATCGGCAAACCAGGTTCCATCCCGATACAGCATTGGTTGCAAGCGTTTTTCAACAGATTGGATGACTTGGATTCGCTCTATATCTGACAACCCAGATAAAAACCCATTCGCGAACATTTCAATCCAATTCGCCATCCCGGCATCGCCATCTTCTAGCGGTGTTGGACGATCGAATAATACAGCGTTGGTCACATCAAATCCTTGTTTTTCTAGCCTCGTCGCATATTCACCAATACTGGGATAATAGCAGGGAGAAAGTGCTTCAGGTGAAGGATGTCCAATTTCAGCTAAAGCACTACAAATTGCTTGATAAATTGCTTGCACGTTGCCTTTACCGCCAAATTCCGCCACCAATCGACCTCCAAGTTTAAGCGCTTCTCTGATGCAATAAATCGCGGCATCTGGTTGTTTAATCCAATGCAAAACTGCATTTGAGAAAACTGCATCAAAAAGTTGATCTACCTGAAACTTTGTTGCATCTGCTACTCGGAAATCTAAATGGGGATAGTTCTGAAGTGCCGTTGCAATCATCGTTGGCGATGAATCAATTCCTTGCACTTTAGCCCCAGTTTGAGCAATTTTCTCGGTTAATTGTCCCGTGCCGCAACCTAAATCTAGAATCCATTCTCCTGGTTTAGCAGCAAGTAATTCCAAAAGCGATGAGCCATACTGCCAAACAAAGGCATGTTTTTCTTGATAAAGCGTTGCATTCCAAGATGGTTGTGTCATGGAAAATTCTCCTGATTCTTGAGTTCCTGCGTAGGGGCACGGCAAGCATAAAACGTTCATTTGTATAGAATATTTTGCCTGCCGTGCCCCTACTTCTAACCGACGATTTTTCAAACAAACCCGGAATATCCCCGTAATATCATGTCCGTTGAATTGCCCATAATAAAAAAACATCACCCTGTTGTTGCGTAGGGACACGGCATCATAGATATCTCGGACAAACAGATAACGTTACTCATGCCGTGTCCCGGCTGATGATTATGGGTAATCTTAAGGACATGATATAAATTATCGTGTTCTTGCTAGTTCTTTACCCGCCAGTCGAGAGATTTCAACCCGATCTATACGGCATACTCTGATTGATTCCATTATGCGCGCGCCCTGTTTTTGGTAGAAAGCAATTGCTGGTGTATTGTCCGTCTTAACCGTCCATTCAATGCGTCCGCAATTATTTTGCTCGGCAATTTGTACTAAAGCATCGATCAATGCTTGACCAATTCCTTTACCCCGCATGTGAGGTTGAAGAAACAGATCGCCTAACCAAATACATCGTTCTGCCAAAAAACTTGAGTATGTATAAGAATAGATCGCAAATCCTACCGCAATTCCTTCTACTTCAGCTAACAGTACGTATGCCTGTGGTGGAATATCGTAAAATAGAGTATGCCTTAATTTATCGGCTGTAGCTTCTAAGGGAAATAAATATCCATCAAACTCGGCTTTTTGCTGAATTAAGGAAAGAATTAACTCTACATCATCGATGTCAGCGACTCTAATTTTTATATTCAGTTTATCCATTTTTAGCGTCTCAATTCCTCTTATTCATCACTATATAAAACAGAATCGGGAATGTCCAATATATTTTTAGCTATTGATTTATACTTTAAAAATATAAGTGCGTCGGTGAGTTATGGAACTGCGACACCTGCATTACTTTATGGCGGTAGCAGAGGAACTGAATTTTAGCCGTGCAGCAGAAAGACTGCATATTGCTCAACCTCCTTTGAGTCAACAAATTCGTCAGTTGGAGGCTGAGTTGGGATTTCAACTGTTTCATCGCACTAAACGTACAGTACGGTTGACTGAAGCAGGAATTGTATTTTTCGCCGAGACGCAAAAAATTATGCGGCAGCTTGAGAATGCAATTCAAATTGGACGACAAACCAGTCGCGGTGAACTAGGGCAATTGGCAATTGGTTTTGCTAGTTCTGCGGTACATAACGTTCTTCCAACTATTCTGCAAGCATTTCGTACAGCGATTCCTAGCGTGAAGCTACAATTGCGAGAATTGACGACTGACCAACAATTAGAATGGTTGCAGCAAGGACGAATTGATATTGGGTTTGTGCGTCCTCCAGTAGAGAAGGATGGTTTAAGTTCTAAAGTTATTTTTTCCGAACCGCTGATTTTGGCACTGCCAGAAACTCATGCACTTTGCAGTCAAGAACGGGTGTCGTTGCGATCGCTTTCTCACGAACCCTTTATTTTATTCCCCCGTTCCCTCGCACCCGGATTGTACGATCCGATAATTAGCCTTTGTCAGCAAGCTGGTTTCAGTCCTATCCTGGCGCAAGAAGCGACTCAAATGCAAACGATTGTCAGCTTGGTAGCGGCACAGATGGGGATTGCCATTGTGCCAGCATCGATGCAAAATCTCCAACGCAGCGGTGTGGTTTACAAACTATTGCAAGAAACTACACCAATGGTAGCGATCGCTATGATTTGGCGACACAATCCATCCCCAACAGTGCTGCGGTTTTTAGAAGTTGCGAGGCAAGTTACCACTAATGGCTAATAGCTAATGGCTAATGGCTAATGGAAAGACAAATCCTATATTAGCAATTAGCAATTAGCAATTAGCAATTAGCAATTAGCAATTACCATCACACCGTATCAAAGCCATAAAATGAACACTGCACCTGTGCGTCTATGCCTTTAGCTGTTGGTTGGTACAAGAAAACTCGTTCCACCTGAAACCATTCTCCATCCTTTAACACGCAATCTCCGACTCTGGGAATAATTCTGTAAGCTTTAAACCACTCTTTATCTTTCGCCGGTGCGCCGGAACTTTCATGTTTAAATGATGCGTAATAGACAAAATGAATTAAATATGTATCCATAAGCGAACTGATCTATAACCTCCGTGAGAAAATCTTCTCAGGAATCATCCCTGAGATAGCATGTCAAATAAGAATAGTAAGTGTTGATCAAATTTATTGCTATGACTACTACTTCTCTCCCATCTTCCAGCCTTCGGGAATATTTCTGGAATCGGCAAGGACAACCAATACGGGTAGTTTACGAAACTTTTGGAGATAAAACGCCGGTTTTGCTACTTCCAGCTTTCAGTACCGTTTCCACGCGCGGCGAAATGCAGCCTCTCGCCGAATTACTTGCTAATCAGTTTCAAACTGTAGCACTAGATTGGCCTGGATTTGGTGAAAGCGATCGCCCTCCCCTAAATTACCAACCCAGCATATATCACCAATTTTTGCAATATTTCGTCACAAATGTTTTTAATACGCCGGTTGCAGTCATAGCAGCAGGTCACGCGGCGGGATACGCGATGCAGCTAGCGCAGAAAGGCGTTTTTTCCAAGATAGTTTTAGTCGCTCCCACTTGGCGCGGGCCATTACCGACGATGATGGGTAAGCCACCAGAGACGTTTAGTATGGTGAGGGAGGCTGTGCGATCGCCGATTCTGGGACAATTCCTCTACAAACTCAACACCGCCCCTTCTTTTTTGCGCTGGATGTATCGCCGCCACGTCTACACCGATGAAACTAAACTGACTCCCGACTTTATCGGGCAAAAATGGGAAATTACCCAGAAATCCGGGGCGAGATTTGCACCCGTCGCATTTGTTACAGGTGGTTTAGATCCTTTTCTAAATCAATCGGATTTTCTGGCTCAATTTCAACCTTTACCAGCGCCCACAATGGTAATTATTGCCGAACAAGCGCCGCCAAAATCTAAAGGAGAAATGGAAGCATTAGCAGCATTACCAGGGGTTCAAACGCACCGCATTTCTGGATCTTTGGGACTGCATGAAGAACATGCCGATGCTGTAGCAGAAGCTGTTTTACCGTTTTTAACGCTATAAATTGGATGCAATGCAAAACGCCGAATACGAAAATCAGTACAAAAAAACAGTCGTAGATTTCTTCAATAGCCGAACAAACTACGACAACGATTACACTATTCGGCGTACCCTGCCCCTGCTAGATTTAGTTGGATTAAAACAGGGGCAGAAAGTTTTAGATCTGGCGACTGGTACGGGTATTATTGCTATTGCTGCTGCACAAATTGTTGGGTCTGAAGGCAAAGTTATTGCAGCCGATTTTTCTTCAGGGATGCTCAATCAAGCACGACAGAAGATTGAAGAAATAGGTTTACAAAATATCGAACTAATTGAGGCGGATGTAGAGTATTTAAGCTTCGACGTGGAAAGCTTTGATGCGATTTTATGTGCAACCGCAATCGTTTACTTCAGAGATATACCTGCTAGTTTACGCAACTGGTATCGTTGGCTTAAACCGGGAGGAATTGTGGCTTTCTCTTGCTGTTCAGAACGATCTTGTGAAGCACCTCTGCTCGTCAAAGTGTGTGCCAAGTATGGCATTCAATTACTAAATATTAACGAGCCTACAGGAACACCTGAAAAATGCTGTAATTTACTGCAAGAAGTGGGTTTTCAGAATGTTCAAGTACAAACTAAACAACTTGGCTTCTATCGGGACGTTGAGGAATTGGGACAATGGAATGGGCTGTGGTTTCATCCACGGGAGAATCCCCTATGGGAGTTGACATCTGAACAAATGGAGAAATTGAAAGCCGAGTATCCTAAAGAAGTTGAAGCAAGAGCAACCGCACGGGGTGTTTGGTATGAGAATATGACTTTTTTTGTCAGCGGTCAAAAAGCTTAGTAATTTACTATGGTCACCGCCTCGCCTGACGCTACGGATGCAACCAAACGGGATCTAAGTGCAAGTGGGCGGGAAGCGCTGGCACAAACTAAAATCAACGTAAAGACATCTTCGGTGATACTCTATGGAAACTGCCATGCCTCCCCTAAAAGCAGAGCTTCAAATGCTATACGAAACAGATTATATGCAATGGATAGAAACCACCATAGAAAAACTTCGGAGTCAGGATTATGCCAATGTAGATTGGGAAAATTTGATTGAGGAAATTGAAGATTGTACGCTCTGGGTTATGCAGAGGTTGGAGCGTGGAGTCCTTTGTTACCAACTTCAAAGGTCGGTGAGGTGATGAGCATTTTAGTGAAGTACGTTGTGCTGCAATAGTTATCGCGGATTGCAGCCGTATGAGGTACACCTTCGACACACTGCTGTCGAAGGTGTACCTCACTGGCTTGCAATCCGCTGTAATTGCGATCGCTCCCCGCTGCCAACGATCTAAGAAACTCGGTTTCTTTCGGTAAGAACCGATCTGAAAATGTCAATCCGCAAGATTACGGAAAATGGGTTGTATCAGCTGTATAGCTTAGTAGTGAGTTATGTTACAACTCACAGCGCAATAGCATTATGGCTCAAACCTTGCCTGACTCTGTATTAGAGCGTGCTGTCGAGCGGTACGAAAAAGCGATCGCCTCCCTAGAAGCAGCAGCTGAAGATTTATCTGTCGAACACGTTCTCGACGTTTTGATTGCGCGCGACGCCGTTCAAGTGGCAATGAGCGACAAAACTCAGCACCATTCAGGACGCCTAGTTAAAGCAGTCAAAGAATTAGATAACCGTTTAAAAGAACAAGCTAGGTATATTAACCGCGTTACCAGATTGGCAGAATGGCAAGCAATTTTTAATCCTCCAGAAAAAGAATGGTGGTGGTTGCTTGACCCAATTACGCCGAAACCTTGGCGCGATCAATTCGATTGGTTGTGGCGGTTTTTTTCGCTGATATTCCTCACAGCGTCTCTCAGCCTTCTGATTGATATTTCCACGCGATTTTTAAGTGGTGAACCCGATACAGCGGGAGTTTTTGCTGTCATTATCCCCAGCGTTTTAACCCTGCTAGCAGGCGGTGGTGCTTTGACAAAAACTGGGCAGGAAGGTCTGGAATATATCCTCACCAGCTTCAAATTAGAAAAAGCTTGGTGGGACGAAATTGTTTGCTTAGGATCGGCGTTACTTTTGGTGTTTTTGATGGGATTTTGGTCTTTACTACCGATTCTGAGCGATCGCTACTACGTAAATATTGGCAATAAAGCTTATGATGCCGGTCAAATCACGATGGCTGAAGAAAACTATAATCGCGCACTTAAACTCAACCCAGATAGTACGAAAGCGCACTACCAGTTAGGGAAAATTCATGAAGAACTGCGAGATTTAAACGAGGCCAAAACTCACTACAAAATTGCCGCAAAAGGCGGTATTACCGCAGCCTACAACGACTTAGTTAGCGTGTCAATTGGGCAGAAAGATTACACCGAAGCCGGTGAGTGGCTGGCTAAATGTCAGGAGCAAGCTAAAGGCAATCAGAAAAAACTCTGCACTGCCCTTGATAAACTCGTTCGCGCTTACATTAAGGAAAAAAATTATGCCGAAGCGGTTCGTTGGGCGCGTGTAGGCGTTGCTGATTGGTGGGCGGATTCAAAAATGCCTCTGGTCGGTTTGACGCCAGAGGAATATAAGCTAAGACAATACAATATACTCACATATTTAGGCTGGGCATTACTGAATCAAAAGAACTATAGCGAAGCGAAGATGCAACTCGAAAAAGCGCAAAAGTTGGCAACTGAAAAAGCTCCTGCTTATTGCCTGTTGGCGCAAGTATTGGAGAAACAGAACAATCCTCTTCGCGCAAGCGCAGCGTGGGAACAGTGTCTGCAATATGGCAGTCTAATAGATCCAGATGAAGGTTACTGGATTAGTATGGCACGTCAACGCATCGCAGCTAAAGGAGAGCAGAAATGAAACGTATCATTTATATGCCAATCGTTTTAACGCTGAGTTTGGCAATTCTAAATTGCGGCAGTTTGTTAGCAGAAAGAATGTTAGTCGCCCAGCTAATTGAGGTCAGAGGTAGAGTTGAACTCAAGAAAGAAGGAGAGCAAAAATATAACCGGGTCAATACAAGTCAACCGCTTTATCGGGGGGATCTACTGCGAGTCCAAAGAGGGTCAAGAGCCGTGATCCGCTGTACTTCTAATTCAACCACCTGGACAGTGCCTGACGATGGCGTTCCCTGGGGTGTAACTAACACTTGTTCGCCACGACGGTAAGAGGGAAACCTCACATCTTGCAGCCAAGGACAGAAATAAATTTCTGGCTTAAAGCTAAAGTCAGTTAAAACTGACTAAAGTGCTTTAACGCAGATTATTTACGCATTCTGAATTGCATTGCGAAAGTATTTCATGGCTTCTTTTTCTTCTGCCATTTGCAAGCATTGCGCCAGCAAACCTAAGTCTAATTCAGGCAAAATTTGAGAAGCTGTGACTTGTTCGTATCCTGCTTCTTGCAGGCGGTAAACTGTAAAAACTCCATCCTCCCAAAACCAAACTTCTGGTACATCAAATCGGCGATAATACTCTAATTTTTTGACAGTACCGCTGGTAAACACGATTTCAATAACTAGATCGGGTCTGTTGCGTTGTCTGCGTTCTTCCCCAAAACGGTAAGATAGATCCGGTTCTTTACTGCTGCCTCTTTCTTCAGCTTGTAGGGTAGCACTTCCAGTAGGGGTAAAGCTAATATCTTTTTCTATAAAAAACATCATCAAAAGACATGCAATTAAAGATTTGAAAGTTTCGCGGTTTGTCGAAACTGTAACAATTTCTACTTGTCCGTCTAAATAAACTAATCGAATACTACGTGTATAGTCAAATAATTCTTCTAGAGTCTTAAATTGTTCCCAGCTTAAGCGGATGGGAAAGACAAATTTTTGTTCGGGAATAGGGTTCATTTGAAGTTGACTTGCTGCTGTCATTTTTCTGTCCTTTCGGTGAGGGCGATTGTGATGCTATTATAATAGACCTATAGGAAAAGGTTTAATAGCAAATCCGCTGCGATCGCCCCTTTTATGCCGAACGACGCGCATTCGCGGCTACACAAACAAAGCCCGCCTTCGCGGGCTACAAAATAAAGGGGTTTAGAACCCGGATTTGGTATAAAGGCAGGCGGGAAGGCTACCCCACAATAATCTTTTTATTTTAAAAGGTTTGTTCAATTAAGATTATTGCTGTAGAAAGTTACAGCAGTGTTTCCGTAAATTTTGTGCCGACAAATTTCTAATGATAAAATAGTCTCAGGAAAACTGCGATCGGGGTCGTGTTCTACGGCGATTTCACCTGTGGGAGAAAGGAGTTGATATTGTGCGATCGCTTCCAACACCGGCTGATATAATTCACTAGCATAAGGCGGATCGAAATAAATCCGATCGAATTGTTCACCCGCTAAACTTTTCAACTTTTGAATAACATCACCGCGCAATAATTTAAAACTTTGTTCTGGTTTAGCTACTTTTTGCCAGTTTTGTTGAATAATCCCACAAGCTTTACTAGATTGTTCTATCCCCACAACATAAATAGCACCGCGACACAAAGCTTCTGCACCCATTGAACCGCTACCGGCGCACAAATCTAACCAGCGACACCCTTCAATTGAGCCTTGCCAAATGTTAAATAACGCTTCCCGCACCCGTGCAAGAGTAGGTCGGGTAGCTTGACCTGGTAATGTTTTTAACTCGCGGTTTCCGTAGATTCTAATGCTCATAGGTAATGGGTAATTGGTAATGGGTAATTGGTCAAAACTTACGCCAAGATTCTAAACGTAGGGTGCGTTAACGCAGTGTAACGCACCACCAGCATTGCTGCTTAAGTCGCGTTGGTAATAAAGTCTTTCAATTACCCATTACCAATTACCAATTACCAAATTTAAGTCAGTGCTGGCGCTTTCACCAATGCGACAAAATTAGACAAAATTTGCAATCCGGCGGTGGAAGATTTTTCGGGGTGAAATTGAACTGCCATTAGATTATCGCGTGCGATTGCAGCTGTCACCGTCTGACTTCCATGCGTCACAGTCCCCGCCCGCACCGCCGCATTAATTGGATCGACATAATATGAATGAACAAAATAAACCCAAGGCGAAGCCTCTAAATTTTGCCACAGAGGCACATTTGGTTGGGTAAATTCTAACTGGTTCCAACCCATGTGGGGAATTGTAAGTCCGGGTTCAGATTTAAACCGCCGCACTTTACCGGGAATAATTCCCAATCCGGGTTCTTTACCTTCTTCGCTACTTTCAAATAGAATTTGTAAACCCAGACAGATGCCTAAGAAAGGTTTCCCGGATGCGATCGCATCTTTAATCGGTTGTTCTAGATCGCGCGATCGCAAGTGCTGCACTGCCGGATCGAACGATCCCACCCCAGGCAATACTACCGCATCTGCCCGTTCAATTTCAGCGGCAGAATCGGTTATTTTAGGAGTTGCACCTGCATTCTCCAACCCTTTGCAGGCCGAGTGCAAATTTCCCATGTCGTAGTCTACGACGGCGATAACTGGCATTCTTTTCTTTCCACCCCCAATTGGTGCAATTCAATTTTATCCTAAATTCCATGACAACAAAAATCCTCCTCACCTCATTCGACACCTGGTTGCCCCATCACAAATCTAATTCTTCCGATGATTTATTAATAGAAATTGCCAAATCCAATCCCCTACCTCATTCTTTAACTTTCTTAAGGCGTCTACCCGTTGACGTTAGTTTAGCCAGTCATCGCCTCCTTCACCACATTCACGAATTACAACCGGATGGTATTATCTGCTGTGGAATGGCAGAAAAACGCAGGCAACTAACTATCGAATCAAATGCCACCTTTGCAGGTTCTTCGATTCAAACATCCGTCAATCTTGAACAATTAGTTTCTGGTTTATCTGCAACCAAAATTAGCCACAACGCTGGTAAATTTGTTTGCGAAGGACTTTATTATTATGTTTTAAAGCATTTGCGCGATCGCTCCCTGACCGTTCCTTGCATCTTCGTCCACGTTCCCCTACTTACCCATGACAATTCCCCTAAAATTATCGCCGATTTTGCCTTAATTATCCAAAGGTTACTTCCTTAATCTCTCTCTTCTCTTCTCTGCGTCCTCTGCGCCTCTGCGGTTCAATTTATTTAAACCCCTTTCCTGCCTTTTTTTGCCCCTTACCCTTAGACTTAGATTTATTCACCTCTGCCACAGCTTCCTCAAACAAGTTGTGCAAATGCATAGGCACGCTGGCAATTTCGGGCAACTCCGGTTCTAGCGGTTTATTATATTCCTGAAGCAGCGCATCTAAATCGCTTTCTATATTAAAGTTCGGTCGGTTTAATACCCCTTGCAATACCTTTTCCAACTCGGTTGGATACTGTTCTACTAACCGATGCCAGACAAAAGCATTAATTGCCGGATCTTCTAGATATTTGCGAACCAGCTTTTCTGCATTATTAACTCTCTGCCAATCTTCTGCTTCCAGCATTTCTTTGAATTTAGTATAAGTTGGCAGCAACATTTGTCCCCAGCGAGGATGAGTTAGTACAGTCACCTGTTCGGCTTTTTTCAGGTTTTCAGGTAATTCAACTTTAGGCATCACCATTTTAGTTTTTCCCTGACCATCAAACATTTGGGAAATTTCTTTTGCATCTGCACCTGCTTCTTTGGCTGCGGCTTTAATTTCCTCTTGTGAAATTCCTGCTTCTTCTGCTATTTCTTCCAATGATTTAGAATCATCGATGCCTGCTGCTGCCAATCGGTTTTTAGTCGTTAATTCTTGAAATTCGGCGAATTTCTTGTTAAGCTGATAACCAAGCATGGTAACTTGATCGCTGCCGAAAAATTCAACAAAATCCTGGTGATATCGCTCTACAGAATGCCATGCTTCCTCTAGTAAATCTGGAGCATCGCTGTAGAGATACCGCTTGTAGTTATCCTTAAAATTACCAATAGCTACGGCTAATTTTGGCTTGCCTAAATTACCCATTGGTTGGCAAGGCCCGGAAAACATCCAATAATTATCTGTAACGGGGGCAATGCGGGTGAGTAAAATTTCCCCCAACTTAAAATTAGCCATTTCCTGTAAAGTTTTGGGGTCGTTGGGCTTGACGATATAATGTTTGTCCGTAAGCCAGTTCCTTAATTCAAAGCCATCTGGTAAAATTTGGGTAACGGCAAATAAGCCGATAAAACTGCGTTGCCAGTTTTGGATGAGATTGCGATCGATCTCTCCTAACTCCGCCTGACTCTCCAAAAATAAATCCAACGGTGTCTTATCCCCAACTTTTCCTTCAGTCAAGAACATATCCAACAGCAAGTTTTTCTCGAAAGCGGCGTCATAGCGACTATCTTTGGAGCGCGATCGCGTGGCAAAATAAGTTTCAAGTGCTACTGCTAACTCGTCCTCCGCGTCAAGTACGAATTCGATTAAGTTTTGTTTCAATTGGCGCGCTCGCTCTAAAATAGCATCCACAGTCCTACCTCTAAAGACCCCTTATTTACCCTGACCCCAACAGCAAAATTTGAAATCCCCTCCAGGGTAGATCTATAAGCTATGGCGGTTCTGCCAAACTTGTAGCTAAATTAGAAACAGGCGTAGGTTGGGTTGCACCTTGTTCACCCCAACATACAAACTGCATAAGTGCCACCAACCCAGAAATACTTATAAATAGATGATAGGTTAACCAATTACCCATTACCAATTACCCATTACCCAATCGAAAAATGTTGCAAGGGTTACAAGTTTTACAAGAACGCTATCAACTCCAACAACAATTGGGGCGAAACGCTGGACGTCAAACATGGTTAGCAGCGGACATCAAGGCATCACCCGCCGAGTCTGTAATCGTCAAATTGCTAGCATTTAGCCCTCAAATGCAATGGGAAGATTTTAAATTATTCGAGCGCGAAGCGCAAGTCCTCAAAAACCTCAACCATCCCAGAATTCCCCGCTATCGCGATTATTTTTCCCTCGATAAACAGACAGGTAGCGGGTTGTGTTGGTTTGCTTTAGTACAAGATTACATCCCCGGTTCATCCTTGCAACAACTGATAGACGAAGGCGAACGGTTTAGCGAAGCACAAGTGCGTCAAATTGCTACAGATATTTTGAATATTTTAATTTACCTCCACGAGTTGAGTCCGCCTGTTTTACACCGCGATATCAAACCCAGCAATCTAATTTTGGGAGAAGAAGATGGACAAGTTTATTTAGTAGATTTTGGGGCAGTTCAAAACCAAGCTGCTGCCGAAGGAGTTACCTTTACAGTAGTAGGAACTACTGGTTATGCCCCATTAGAACAATTTTGGGGAAAAGCAGTTCCTGCATCCGACCTTTATGCGCTGGGTGCTACACTAATTCATTTATTAACTGGCATTTCACCGTCTGAATTACCGCAAAATAATTTACGAATCCAATTTAAAGAAAAGGTGAGTATCAATCCTAATTTTGTGCGTTGGATTGAAGCACTGACAACACCCGATTTAGAGCAAAGATACAGCAACGCAAGTCAAGCATTAGAAGATCTTAAAGCCAATCGTTACCTTAATGCCACGCTGCAAAAAATTCGTCCGCCAGCAGGTAGCAAGCTCAAAGTTTGGAAATCTCCAACCCAGTTAAAAATTGAAATACCAGGACGAGGAATAAAGTTTTTTATCGATCTAATCGCCTTAGCAGGTAAATTACTTTTAGGCGGCGCAGCTATAGTCAGTCAATTATCTTTAGTTTTTTTGATACTTTTCCTATTTCTTGGCGCTATATTGGCGTTTTATGGATTTTTTTCTCCATTAGGCATCATTGCATTAGTTTTATTATTTATGTTACTCTTGCCCCTAGTGCTTGGAGTTAGATTATCAAAGGCTCTAAGTCAGGAATTTATTAAACTTACTGTTAGCTTAAAGCTGCCACGCTTTGCTGCCGGTAAATCTTATATCTTTATAGATAGAGATAGTTTTATTATTGAGAAAAAATTGTTAGGATGGTGCTATATGCGCCAACGGGGGGAAACTTCAAAAATAAAAAATATTAAACTAATTTCCGAGCGAGGAGTGACTATTTATACTAAAAAAGCTCATTATTCATTAGGACACCCCTTAAATGAATTTGAATGCTATTGGTTATGTCAGCAACTTCGAGATTGGTTGAAGTCATCATAAACTAAAATCAAACCTATGCAAGCACAACAACTGTTACAAGGACGCTATCAACTCCAAGAACAACTAGGAAGAAATTCGGGTCGTCAAACCTGGATTGCAGAAGATTTAGAAACAGAACCGAGAAAAAAGGTTATTGTAAAATTGCTGCCTTTTAGCCCTCAAATGCAGTGGGAAGAATTAAAGTTGTTTGAGCGAGAAGCTCAAGTGCTGAAACATTTAAAACATGCAAAAATTACTCAATATCGCGATTATTTCTCTATTGACGATAGAGAAGCTTCGGGATTAACTTGGTTTGCTTTAGTGCAAGATTATATCCCCGGTTCATCCTTGCGGCAGATGCTAGATGCGGGTAAGCGTTTTACCGAAGATGAAGCTAAACAAATTGCCACCCAAGTCCTAAAAATTCTGATTTATTTGCACGAATTAAGTCCGCCAGTACTGCACCGCGACATCAAACCAAGTAATTTAATTATGGGAGAAGATGGGCAAGTTTATTTAGTAGATTTTGGCGCAGTTCAAGACAGAGCAAAAGCAGAGGGAGTTACCTTTACTGTAGTAGGAACTAGCGGTTATGCACCGCCAGAACAATTATGGGGAAAAACCGTACCAGTGTCAGATTTGTATGCACTGGGTGCAACTTTGATTCATTTGTTAACAGGTATTGCACCCGCCGACCTACCTCAGCATCAGATGCGGTTAGAATTTAGAAATAAGGTAAATATCAATCCTGGTTTCGCTAACTGGATCGAACAGTTAACAGAACCTGCTACAGAAAAGCGCTTTATATCGACAAAAGAAGCACTGCGTGAACTGCAAGCACCAACGCATTCTTCTGAGGAAATTTATCAACCTGCTGGAGAGTCTGTTAACTATCTAAGGCTGATATTTTTATCTTTGTCCGGAACTGTTTTGAGCGGTTTGGTTGTTATTTTACCTTTGATAACTTTACCTGGATTGTTCAATAGTAGCAATAAAGCAAGGCAAACTGAAGCGAAACAATATGTTTCAGGTATGAACAAAGCTCAGCAAGCTCACTATGTAGAATATGAAAAGTTTGTCACTCTAGACAATCAAAAGGGATGGGATAAATTGGGAATAGGGATTAAAAATGAGACAACAAACTATAAATATTCATTTCGCGGCAATAAGAAAGCTGTATTTAACTATGGGATAGCCAAGCGGGGCGATATCAAAAGCTATGTTGGAGGAGTCTTTTTAGTGGCTTACGATCGAGATCAGATGATAACGCAAACAATTATTTGTGAAACTAATTTTTCCAGTACAATCCCCCCAGCCGCTCCCATATATCAAAATGGTGAGTTAAAATGCGGTAATGGCACAAAAGAAATTTCAAAATACTAAAGGAATTAGCCAAAGATGCTACAACAAGAAAAAGTCTTACAGGGACGCTATCAACTCAAACAAAAATTAGGCCAAAATGCCGGACGGCAAACCTGGCTAGCTGAAGATTTACAAACTGAAACCCGGGAGAAAGTAATCGTAAAACTGCTAGCCTTTGGTGGAGAAGTTCAATGGGATGACCTCAAACTATTTGAACGAGAATCACAGGTTCTTAAACAACTTAATCACGAGCGAATTCCTAAATATCGGGATTACTTCTCGGTTGATGACAGCACGCTTTGGTTTGGGTTAGTGCAAGAATATATACCTGGACATTCGCTGAAAGAATTGCTGGCTGAAGGTAAACATTTCAGCGAACAGGATGTCCGCAAAATTGCTAAAGAGGTTCTGACTATCCTAATTTATTTGCACGAGCTTAATCCACCCCTGTTGCATCGCGATATCAAGCCAGGTAATTTAATTTGGGGTGAAGATAACCGAATTTATTTAGTTGATTTTGGGGCGGTGCAAGATCGCGCGGTGAAAGAAGGTGTAACGTTTACCGTGGTAGGAACTTATGGTTATGCACCGATGGAACAATTTGGCGGTCGATCTGTTCCAGCATCGGATTTATATGCACTGGGAGCAACTTTAATTCATTTATTAACGGGGATTGCACCAGCAGATTTACCCCAGGAAGATTTAAAGATTGAATTTCGCGATCGCACTAACGCCAGCCCCGGTTTGGTAAAGTGGATTGGGACCCTCGCAGAACCATCCCTAAAACGACGTTTTAGCACTGCTAAACAAGCTTTGTCAGCGCTTCATACTGGCAAAAATATCAACAATTTAACCGTTATCCAGCCGTTAAACCGATCGGTAACGCTAAATAATTCTGGTGGCGGTAATTTATTTGATGAATCGATAGCCATCCCCGATGAAATTAAAGGGTGGAATTGGGGAGCCTTTTTAATGCCTTGGTTGTGGCCTTTTACTAATAAAGTGTGGATTGGACTTTTATGTTTGATGCCCTATGTAGGTTGGATTATGGGATTTGTACTTGGTGCAAAAGGCAACGAATGGGCTTGGAAAAGTAGAAAGTGGCGCAGTATTGAACAGTTTAAAGCCCATCAAAGAGGTTGGGCGATCGCAGGACTGTTTATTGGCATCCCGACGGCTTGGATCTATATAGCAATCATCACATTTATGCTCCTGGATTAAACCTTAAGTCAATAGAGCATTTTCCTCTTTCGCTGTCCCTCGAATAGCAGCATTTATTAAAACCAATAATGGCCCAGTTTGCTCTTTTCCATTAGTCGCCATCTCGCTATGACATAAGTAAATTTTCTCTCCCGCACGCCCCAATAAATCTCGTAAAATTCGCCGCAATCGTTCTTCATCTACTATCAAAGCGTCTTCTTCCGTCCCGAGGCGTTCTACCCTATTTTGCAGAAATAAAGGCGCGCCAAACAGTCCCCCTACCCCGCCACTCTCCCAAAGGGGAGAACCCGCATCAAGCCAAAATTGCCACTTGTGGAACCTTCTACTAACTCAAGTTGCTACAGGACTTACCCAAAGAAATCCGGTTTCTACGAAAAATCCTTGGGAAAGGGAACCAAAGATATGCATACCCTAGCTAGCGCGAACGACTTTGAAACCGGGTTTCTTTTCTCTTCTTGCGTAAGTCCTGTGGTAGCTACTCGAAAAGAGCTGACAAGCGCAAACAAGACAAATGCCAGCGCAGCAGACTGACTTCTGCTCGCTCTTGTCGGGTAGCTCATACCCAAACAGATCATCCAGGAGCTAAAGTTCTCAGGATGCAAACGATCGGTCATTAAGAAAAATTTTATACCTATGCCTTTTTGAGCATAAAAGCCAAAATAAACGTGGTAACTTTCAGTAAAAAACTAGAGAAAGTGACCGTATTGATGGATTTACGAGATGTTGGTCAATCAGATCTCCCAGGCCAGCTGCCCCGTCAACAACTTAAGTAATTAAAGTATTTAAAAGAACAAAGTTTTTCGCAAACTACTTATATACCCCCTGGCGACAGTCTTGGCTGCCCAACCCAATTTAAGCGAGAGCAGAAGCAGGCAAGAGAAGTTAAAACCCAAGTCCCAACGTTATTTTCCCCCTTCTGCTTATGCTTGCGATCGCTAGCAACTTGAGTTATTACCTGGCCTCACGCCAGAACTTTTGTACTGCAATGAGGCTGAAACCGGCTCCCAGAGCAAAACATACACACTAGGCTGCTCGCGTCAAAAAAATTTTTCCAAGTCGTACACAAAAACCGAATAAATCTGTTATGCTTGGAAAGCGTCAAAAAACGGGAGTCGCTCCTGGGTTCTAAGAGCGCAGCGAACCATGACAATAAAATAGTTTGAAAGCCAGACAAGCACTAGCTGTTAAACTGTTGGTTGCATATTATGGTCAGGGCTTTAGCGATCGCCAATAGGGAAGATCTCCGTCAAGGAAAGTACGGGTTTACCGAAAGCGATCGCCGCTCTAAACCTATTAGATTAGAAGCGTGGAAAAATTAGGTTTTGACACGCTGAACCTAGACTAGACCAATAGTTTGAAAGCAAAGGTGAATAGCTTTTAAGCCATTGGCTTTTTTAACAGGTAAACCATAAGCAATAGTAAAAAGGTGCAAAATCAAAAAAAAGAAATTTGGTTTTCCCCTTGACGATTCACTGGAAACCTGTTAGATTAAAAGAGCGTCGGAAAAAACAAAAGAAGGCGCAAAGAACCAAGAAAAGCCAATAGTTTGAAAGCCAAAAAGCCATCCAATTTTATTGAAGAAATTGATGATTTTTGGGGGTAACCTCAAAACAAAATCAAAGAATAATAAGAATCCAAAACTTAAAAGTTTTGGGAGCTACAAACTCAAAATTAATTTTTAATGGAGAGTTTGATCCTGGCTCAGGATGAACGCTGGCGGTCTGCTTAACACATGCAAGTCGAACGGGGGTAGAAATACCCTAGTGGCGGACGGGTGAGTAACACGTGAGAATCTAGCTTCAGGTTCGGGACAACAGAGGGAAACCGCTGCTAATACCGGATAAGCCTTAGGGTAAAAGATTAATTGCCAGAAGATGAGCTCGCGGCCGATTAGCTAGTTGGTGGGGTAAAAGCCTACCAAGGCGACGATCGGTAGCTGGTCTGAGAGGACGATCAGCCACACTGGGACTGAGACACGGCCCAGACTCCTACGGGAGGCAGCAGTGGGGAATTTTCCGCAATGGGCGAAAGCCTGACGGAGCAAGACCGCGTGAGGGAGGAAGGCTCTAGGGTTGTAAACCTCTTTTATCAGGGAATAAGCAATGAAGGTACCTGAGGAATCAGCATCGGCTAACTCCGTGCCAGCAGCCGCGGTAATACGGAGGATGCAAGCGTTATCCGGAATCATTGGGCGTAAAGCGTCCGCAGGTGGTAGTTCAAGTCGATTGTCAAAGGCAGTAGCTTAACTACTGACAGGCAGTGGAAACTGAGTCACTAGAGTGCGGTAGGGGTAGAGGGAATTCCCGGTGTAGCGGTGAAATGCGTAGAGATCGGGAAGAACACCAGTGGCGAAAGCGCTCTGCTGGACCAGCACTGACACTGAGGGACGAAAGCTAGGGGAGCGAATGGGATTAGATACCCCAGTAGTCCTAGCCGTAAACGATGGATACTAGGTGTGGCAAGTATCGACCCTTGCCGTGCCGCAGCTAACGCGTTAAGTATCCCGCCTGGGGAGTACGCACGCAAGTGTGAAACTCAAAGGAATTGACGGGGGCCCGCACAAGCGGTGGAGTATGTGGTTTAATTCGATGCAACGCGAAGAACCTTACCAGGGCTTGACATGTCCGGAACCTCTGGGAAACTAGAGGGTGCCTAAGGGAACCGGAACACAGGTGGTGCATGGCTGTCGTCAGCTCGTGTCGTGAGATGTTGGGTTAAGTCCCGCAACGAGCGCAACCCTCGTTTTTAGTTGCCAATATTAAGTTAGGCACTCTAAAGAGACTGCCGGTGACAAACCGGAGGAAGGTGGGGATGACGTCAAGTCAGCATGCCCCTTACGCCATGGGCGACACACGTACTACAATGCTTTAGACAAAGGGCAGCAAGCCGGCGACGGCAAGCGAATCCCAGAAACTAAGGCAAAGTTCAGATCGCAGGCTGCAACTCGCCTGCGTGAAGGAGGAATCGCTAGTAATCGCAGGTCAGCATACTGCGGTGAATACGTTCCCGGGCCTTGTACACACCGCCCGTCACACCATGGGAGTTGGCCACGCCCGAAGTCGTTATCCTAACCCTGGTGGAAGGAGACGCCGAAGGTGGGGCTGATGACTGGGGTGAAGTCGTAACAAGGTAGCCGTACCGGAAGGTGTGGCTGGATCACCTCCTTTTAAGGGAGACC
>NZ_JBHFNP010000146.1:0-1633 GCF_041929235.1 Microseira sp. BLCC-F43 | reverse complement strand
TCCACAATCAGTAATGTGCGCGGTGATTTCGAGGCTCTAATCAACCGTGCCAAACCCGTCGATCCTTGTGAAATTGCTTCCTCTGCCTCTCGTAACTGCTTTGCACGTTCAATATCCGTCACCTCCTCATCCAGAAACGCCGTTGCCAAACTCACCAACGGTTGTTCTCCTGGGGTAAAAATCCGTATTTTCCATTCTTCCGTTCCCGGTAATCTGCGCTCCTGTTGCAACTGATAGATCAACCCCGCCCGGAGTAAGGAAGACTTGCCACTCCCGGAAACTCCCAACACTGCCAAAAAATTTCCCTTACCAATCTGAACTCGCTCAATTAGCTTTTGGGTCAATGCTTCCCGTCCATAAAAATAGGTCGCATCTTCGACATCAAAAAAACGCAACCCTTTATAAGGACAGACATCTGAAGGCGTAGGGATAAAAACCTGCTCTCGTTCGCCTGTCAGAATAATTTCGCGGTTGGGATTGTACCAAATTGGCTGTTGGGGAACGTCCTTAAGCGCTTGAGCAATATACTCGATTAACTTGTCATTGTTGACTACACCATCTGGCTGTTTCGAGGGGTCGAGTCCTTCCCACAATGCTTGAGAAAACACGCCATGCTGTCCTTGAATATCTCCCTCAGCAACTTCAAATTCCCGCGCTGCTGCAATCAAAAACCTCGTCCGCTCCTGACCTGCTGTGCCTAAATCTGCCTCGGCAAAATTGAGTAATTCGCCACTGTAGCAGCAATCTAGCCAAACAATTTGCTGCTGTACCTGACTCTTTTGCAACAGTTCTCGCAACCATCGCAAAGAAACTCCCCACTGATTCTTTTGAGGATGAGTATCGCTGGTTGCTAGAAAACCTTCCGTAACTCCACCCCGATTTTTCCGCAACCCATGACCGCCAAAATACAGCAAAGCTGTCTCTGGAATGCTTTCTCCTACAGGGTTAAACAGTCTGATAATCGCATCTTCCAGAGCATCTGTTTGTACTAGCGCCCCAGCAGCAACCCGACGCTGCCCTTCTTCGATCGTTTCTGGCAACCGTCGCACGCGAAACCCGCCATACTCTTCTAAGCGTTGGGCGATCGCTTCGGCATCGTTAGCAGGGGTCGAAAGATGTTTCGCCTTGCTCGTCGGAGTATCCTTCAGAAAGGGATACTGATTAATCCCCACTACCAACGCATCTCGATTCATCGCTTCAGAGTCCGTCTGCGCTCGATACCTTAGTTTTGCTAACTAATATAGTGGTTAAATCTGATACGCAGGGTAGCTTGTCCAGCAAACGGTAACAATTTTTCATACCATCCCGAATATATTGCGCGTTGAGACAATGAATTCGAGGGAAAAGCTAAATGTATTTCTTGATACAGTCTGCCACAAAAGTCTAAATGTGCCGTTTACATAGCTGGTTCCAATGCTATTGCAGAGAGTGCGATCGCCTTCTTTTTCCCGCCATTTAAAATTTAAAATATATTGATTGCTCCCACTGAAAGTATGGCTAATTTAAAAACACCTAAATCCACGCATCTTATTTCCTCTGCCAATCGAAGATCGCCGAGTTTAAACTCGCGTTTTATCGGTAATCCCTGGATAAATCAAGCTGCCAACAACCTTGATAAAATTGGCTGGTTATT
>NZ_JBHFNP010000145.1:0-27235 GCF_041929235.1 Microseira sp. BLCC-F43 | reverse complement strand
GTTTCTCTGGCGTTTCTGACAAGAGATTATCAGATGATCGCAGCACAAGTCAATCAAAGATGGCGAATAAATTCGCTCGTGTCCTCTTTCCGCCCCGCTTTAAAAAGACGGGGCGGAAAGAGTCCCGGATTATTTAGGTGTGGGAGTCGGATCCAACAGTCCCCAAGCGTAAATTCGGCAGCAGCTCTCCCTACTCGATCTAAATTTAGACGGACGTTCCTTAACAAGAGTCTTGAGACACTTGTTTCGCTTTGCCTCTCCGTGTCAGAGCAAAGCCAGCGTCTTCTGCGATCGAGCGTCAGAAACACGCACTTACTGGGCAGGACGTAGAACCCCCCCTGCAACAAAGTCAGGGCGGGTAGTTCATTTATTTTTGCTACAAAAACAATCGACAAAATGTCAGCTTTTGTCGATGTTGGTGGAGGAAAACTACTGCTAGTCAAAAGCTCAACACCTCCCTATCGGTTAGGTGTGAGGCTAGGGCACGCTTTAGCTAATGAATGCGCCTCGCGTACCAAAGCAACAGAACGGACTTGTTTAACAAACTCAGTCAGGCAGTGAGGAGCAATAGCCAGTTGAGTCGTTTATTATCCCTCTTTAACTCAGACTTTTAAGCCGAGCTTAGCCAACTGAGCCAGGTGGGAGGTGAGGAGCGGGATTCTCCAGTCGGAGAACCTACGCGCTTCTCCGAAGGAGACGCTCTGCTTCCGCCAGCTGAAGGCGTTGTTATTTAGGAGTAGCAGGTGGAGAGGTCTTCGGAGCAGGCGTAGCTGCTGGTGCTGCTGGTTTAGCTGGCGGTGTGGCGGCGGGAGAAGCGGGAGTTGTGCCTCCTTCTGGCGCCCCACCGCCTCCTCCACAAGCTCCCAACGAGACGGCTAAACCGAGACCTACAAGCAAACTAAGGATTTTGTTGTTCATACACTCCTCTTGCGATGATGGCAGAGTAACTTTAATCTGCTAGATGTTGACACTCCCCGCGCCTGTTGGTGCGGGGATTCTTAAGACTTTTCAGCCTTAATACCCTGAGTGTTCAGGTTACCGGGCGCAATCCTTTTACCCTCAGGCGGGCTGCTATCCTAGTCTTGCAACTAGCTCCTCGGTCGTAAACTTTCCCCCAGTCCGGAGGTAGGTTTTATTGTCTTGTACTGACGAAAAGTATTCTAGCAGGGTTGCGCCTTGACTGGACTTAAAAGTCCCGGTAGCGCTACATCCCCCGCGTCAACCACTCTGGTGCAAGCGCGTCTCGTCATGGTTTATAACAATACTTCATCTGTTCAATTTCTACCACTGAAGTCGTGGAATTTTTAGGCAGTTTACAGAACCTTGTGTCTGTACCTCCCACCAACCCTTTGGGTATGGTGGGTTGCTCGCTGTCTCACAGGCAGATGCCACCTTAGCTTAGCCCGCCTTTCATCCCCACGTCTCGTCCCCTATCGGGAGTGGGATGAATGGCTCTGCAATTAAGGCGCGTCCCCCGACTGAATTACTGCTACGCAGAAAAAAGGAGTGGGGACAGCGCCTTAATTGCCTATTTCGCAGCTAATTGCGCCTGGCCAACTCCGAATCAACTCCCTAAGTACATCAGTCTTATTTCTACCTGATAAACTCCCTAAGTACATCGGTCTTGTTTCTGCCTTTTTTGCGACAGTACTCTTCCAATGAGTTGAACTCTATCACGGGAATTACGATCGTTAACTTTCTGGTATCCATCTGACAATATGCGGCGAATAGCTGCTATCATTCTATCAGGTGGCAATAGCCGAAAATGCTGGTCACCGAACAGTACCTTAACAACTGAGGATAGCGGGTGACACAAGGAAGTGTGTTTTATATCGATAGTGCCACTTGTGGATAAAATCTTCATGGAACAATTGATGAATGGTTTTTAAACTATTCAAGTCTGGCCCGGCGCTACCCTGACTATAAACGGCTGTAGCGGGAAAGAATACGAGTACCGCTCACGAAGTTCCAAGAGCGGAAGACTTGTCAGCCAAAACCTACCCGAAGCGAGGTGTAGGAGCGTCACCAAAGCCTGGTCTATTTGGTTCTGAAGCGTTTGACTATTGTTCAACCGTTATTTTCAGCATATTTAACAAACCGTGGATTCCTGTTTGACCTTTTTACAGGCTTGCCAGTCTTAAATCAGTCGTGGTTTACAAACCAGAAAGTTTTGCCTTGGTTTTCGGCTTTAATCTGATTATATCTGAGTTAGTCAACAGGAGCGACTTACTCAAGAGCGGGATGTATGAGTAAGTTTGAGCGAGTTTTTGGCGATTTAGTCCCACTCTGTTCTATACAAAACTTGGCTAAACTTATCTAAAGTTCACCATTCAACTATAAGTAATTTCTAGAGGGTCTGCTTAGAGCTGGCACCAAGGGAGTCGGATCCTTCTTGTCTACAGGCGTAAATTCGGGTGAGCCTGACCCGATTTTAAGATGAGTAACTGTTTTTTTGTAGGGGCGGGTTTAACGATACCAGAAACCGGGTTTCGACCTATATCTGTTGCCTGGCGCCACAATTTTTTTTGGGCATATAAACCCGGTTTCTTTGAGCAGAAACCGGGTTTCGACCTATATCTGTTGCCTGGCGCCACAATTTTTTTTGGGCATATAAAACCTGTTTATGGCAGGTAAAACCCGCCCCGGAGCGATTGTTCAACCTTTTTTTTCCACCTATTTAGCGAATCGTGGTCAAACCTACGACCTTTTTACACGCTGGTTAGTTTTGCCGCGGCTGTGGTTGACAAACCAAACAATTTTAAGCCTTGGTTTTCGGCGGTTTGAGAAACATAGCATAAAATTACAACCAAGTAACACTATCGCCATCAGTAACTCTGAGTAACTTTAGCCAAGTATTTTGCTATTTAACCCAAGTTGCTAGTTATAAACTTTGGCGTTGCTAATGGCTAATTGCTAATTGCTAATCTTGGATTTTTACCAATCTCGCCATTAGCAATTAGCCATTAGCCGCTCCCAGAGAGATAACTAGCAACTTGAGTTATTTAGTCAAGCTCCTGGTTGTGTTGACCACACCAAGCGCCACTCATGGTCAACTGCTGGGTCAGGTTGGGACTGGAAACCTAAAAATTGGCATAATTTGACAAATAGCATCATTATTAAAGGATTTTGAAGCATCGTCAATCCAGATCGATTTGAAAGCTTGCCTTGTGCTAGGATACGGGCATATAGCTGCAAAAACAGGGTAAGTATTTGGCGAAGAGGAACAGTCGTGACAGCTTGGGAGAGCGGCAATGCCAGGACAGCGATAATGAACCTATAGAAGCTGCTAAAGCAAGAGTTGACCCTGCTAGCACGTGCTAATTAACCCAACAGGTGAAGTTTATGTCGATCGCCCCTAAATTCGCCGTTTTTGCTAAAACCGTCCCATCCAGAAGCAGAATGGTTAGTTCAATTAAATTGCCGGAAGTTGGCATGGGGCGAGTTTCGGCCGCCCGATTAGAGTCAGCCCAAGTTATTGCTGACTCTGGTACGACGCCACAGCCACAATTTCCCTCAAAAGCGCCAGAAGCAGGAATGGAGCTAAAAAGCGCTCGGAGGGCGCAAAGAAGACAGGCTAACCGGAGAGAAGGAATGGCGCGTCGCGAGAGCGCCAGAGCAGGCGAATTGCGGTTGTCTAAAACCGATCGGGAAACTGCTAAACTCGTACCCCAGTCGGAATCAATGCCAGTTTGGTTGACCTGGTTGATCCGATGGCAGCGCCGCTCGTCGGTGGTAACGTTCTTCCTGGTAAGTGCCACCCTCGCAGTTTATGGCGGGACGGTCTACACCCAGCAATTGTGGAACCGAGAATACCGCCAACTCGAAACCTTACAACTCCAACAACGGCAACTGACGGCGGCGAGTGAAGTGTTTAAAAAGCAGCTAGCCGATCAAGCCGAACAACAAGGTACGGGGCTGGTTCCCGCAACACCAAACACCAACATATTTTTGCCAACACAAGAGCAGCCCAAATCCACCCCCAGTTCCACAAGGGCGATCGATCCATCTGCCAAACAGCAGCTCGCACCCACACCAGTGGGATACTAGAAATTTGGATTTTAGATTTGAGATGGCTCCCTCGATCGCGAATCTAAAATCTAAAATCTAAAATCGCTTTAATGGGGTTTTGCTATGGCTAAGGCCGACCCTCCCTCTTCTCGCTATCCTCGACGACGGAGCAACTCGCCTGAGCTTCTGCAATGGCGTCGTCAACCACCTTTGGCTGCAAAAGAAAAGCAACAACCTCTGGCAGAGCCATCTTCAAAAGAGGAACAACTCGATCTACCCCAACAGGCATCTCCTTTGCGACTTGTATTAGTCTGGGGCGTACTGCTAGTTAGCTCTTTGGCGCTGGGCTGGAATTTGTATCGCCTGCAAATTATTCGCGGGTCGGAGTTGCGAAGTCTGGCGCGACAGCAGCAGATGGTTTCCCTGCGTCCGTTTGTGCCGCGCCGTTCGATCTTAGACCGCAACGGCAACTTCTTGGCGCTGGATCGACCTGCCTACAGCCTGTACGCCCATCCCAGACTGTTTAAAGCCCCAAAAGAAGCGATCGCAACTGCTGTGGCTCCCTTACTCAAACGCACCCCCGACCAACTTCTCAAGCAGTTCAATAGCGCTGCAACTGGCGTCCGGATTGACAATTCTTTGTCAGAAGAAGTTGCCGACCGCATTTCTGCCTTGCGCTATGATGGCATCGAGCTAGTCAAACATTACTCGCGCCTCTACCCCCAGCAGCAACTCGCCGCCGATGTTGTCGGCTTCGTCAACGTCGATCACAAAGGTCAAGCGGGGGTGGAATACAGCCAGGAAAAACTGCTGGAACGCTTTGTGCGTTCGGTGCGGCTAAACCGCTCTGGAAACGGTGCTTTGGTTCCCTCTGGCTTTCCAGAGGGTTTGAGCAACTTTGACGATTTACGAGTACAGCTGACCATCGATAGCCGACTGCAACGCTCAGCTCGCGCCGCGCTCAAACAACAAATGCAGCTGTTTAACGCCAAACGCGGTACCGTTTTGGTGATGGATGTCCGGGATGGTTCGTTGCTGACACTGGTTTCTGAGCCTTCCTACGACCCGAACCAATTCTACAAGTACGATGTGGGTTTGTACAAAAACTGGGCGCTCACAGACCTTTACGAACCTGGTTCCACCTTTAAACCGATCAACGTAGCGATCGCTTTAGAAGCTGGCGTCATCAAACCCGATACCGTCATCCGCGACGAAGGTCAAATCGCCGTTGGTTCCGAGCTGATTTCCAACTATAACTTTGAAGAACGCGGCAGTCCCGGGCTTTTGACCATCACCCAAATTATCTCAAATTCCAGCAACGTGGGCATGGTACACATCGTAGAAAAAATGCGCAGCCAAACCTTCTACGGCTGGCTGGAACGCCTGGGAATTGGGCAAGCGGTGGAAACAGACCTGCCGTTTTCAGCTGCTGGCTCGCTGCAAAGTCAAGAGTCGTTTACAACATCCCGAATTTATGCCGCAACGGCCGCATTCGGTCAGGGATTTTCCCTCACACCGATTCAGCTATTGCAACTGCACGGTGCCATCGCCAATGGCGGCAAACTGGTCAGTCCCCACGTAGTGCGGGGGCTAACTGACAGCAAAGGAGTGCTGTATTGGCAACCCACCTTACCATCTCCCCGCCCCGTCTTCTCCTCAGACACAACCCAAGCCGTACTGGAGATGATGGAAGCCGTTGTCAAAAATGGCACCGGCAGGGTCGCGCAAATACCTGGATACCGCGTTGCAGGCAAAACCGGCACATCCCAAAAAGCAAGCCCCAGCGGCGGCTACTCCGCAACTGCCAGAATTACCAGCTTCGTTGGGATTGTTCCCGTTGACTCCCCGCGATACGTAGTCCTAGCAGTCGTGGACGAACCCCAGGGAAGAGCCTTTGGTTCTAACGTCACCGCACCCATTGTTAAATCTGTCATGGAAGCGCTGATGGCAATCGAGCAAATTCCACCCAGTCAGCCACTAGAAGCTCAGGATTAGGGAATTTTAGATTATAGATTGCAGATTTTAGATTGAAATTAAATCTGCAATCTGCAATCTGCTATTAACTCAAGTTGCTAGTTATCTCAAAGCTGGAGCTAATGGCTAATGGCTAATGGCTAATCGCTAATGGCTAGTGTTAGGAAAAATGCTGTATTAGCAATTAGCAATTAGCAATTAGCAAGTTTATAACTAGCAACTTGAGTTATTGCCCTATGCCCTCGTGCCAATTTGTTGAACTTGTTCCCACATTTGTTCGAGACTGGTTGCGGGTTCAGAACAGGTGAGTCCAGAGCAAACTAACCCTACACTTCCTGCTGGGAGATTGAGTTCTAAGGCGTAGACAGCAGTAGGGAAATACTGAGTTACGAGAGAAGTTAATGCGTCGCTTGTGGTGCGAATCAAAATGTGGTTGCGATACCAATCTAAGGCGGTAAACAGACTCGGACATGCTTGAGGAGATTGGTTCATGGCGCTGGCAAAAGCCTGCAATGCTTGCTCTGCTTTGTCGAGATATTCCAAGTCTTCGGTTAGTAAGGCAAGACGGACTAGATTTGCGGTCGCTACCCCATTCGCCGAAGGTGTCGCATTATCCACGTAGCTGCGTTCCCGCACCAATAAATCGCCGCTAGCATCGCTGGCAGTATTGTAATATCCCCCTAGTTCCACACTCCACAAAAATTCATCAAATTCTTGTTGAACTTGAACCGCTTTTTCTAACCAAAAGTTGGAATTGGGTAATTGGGAATTGGGAATTGGGAATGGGGAATTGGAATTTTCTTGTCCATTACCTATTACCAGGGAAGCTTGATGTAAATCCAACAACGCTTTGATCGTGAAAGCATAATCTTCAGATTGAGCCAAGACGACTGGTTGACCTTCATAATTAAGTCGGTGAAACCTGCCATCAACCCACTGGCTATTGACAATAAAATTAGCCGCCTTGGCAGCAATTTCCAGGTATTCGGAATGCCCAAAAACCGCATAAGCACGAGCTAGTCCCGAAATCATCAAGCTATTCCAAGCCACAATCATTTTAGTGTCGGTCACTGGTGGAATTCGACCGAGCCAGTTGCCAGTTTTAGCTTCCTGGTTATTGCGGGCAGGTGGGAAAGTTTCTAAAGATTCAGGTGCCGTACCGTAGCGGACTTGAAAAAGCTTGGCTAAAGCTGTTTCTAAAGTATCGCTCAGCTTTCCGGTATGATGGCGTTGCAGGACATTTTTACCCTCAAAATTGCCATCAGCAGTGACGGTGAATTGAGCTTTAAGTTCGGCTAATTCTTCAGGAGTGAGTAACGCTTCTAGTTCGCTATAACTCCAAACGTAAAAAGCACCTTCTTCGGGTTCCGTTTCGGTTGGATTGGTGAAACTATCGGCGTCTTGAGCAGCAAAAAAATAACCTTCAGGCGCGGTCATTTCGCGTTTGAGCCATTTTACCGTATAGGCGATCGCTCGCTCAAACGCCGGTTCGGTTACCCCAGAACTCCACAAATTAGCCAGATATTCCACAATCTGACCGTTATCGTAGAGCATCTTTTCAAAATGGGGGACTGTCCAAGTCGGGTCAACCGTATAGCGGTGAAAACCACCCCCTACATGGTCGAAAATGCCCCCCAAAGCCAGATCTAACCCGCGTTGGTTAGAAACCTGCAACGCATCGTATTTGGTGTCTTGTAACGCGAAGCGGACGCTTTGCAAGGCAACTTCAGCATAAGGCATCATCGGGAAACTGGGGCCATGCCCACGGGCGCTAACGACCCCTGTATTTGTTTCCAGACCTTGACGCAGCAAGCTCATGCTCAACTGACCAGAAGGTTGAAGCACGGCTGCCTGTTGCAGGTAACCTTGAATTTCTTCTTTAATTGACTGCACCTTGGCTTTTTCCGTATCGTAGTAGCGGCGAATCGCTTCGAGTACTTGCAAAAATCCAGGGCGACCGTAGCGGGGTTCTAGGGGGAAATAAGTGCCACCGTAAAAAGGCACTAAATCCTGCGGTTCTAAAAAGACATTCAAGGGCCACCCGCCTTGCCCGATCATCATTTGTAACGCTTGGTTGAACTAAGCCCAAAAGTCACCTTTTGAACTCGTCGCAGAACCGGACGTGAGCCTTTCAACTCATCCGGCTCCTCAATGATTCGGTGCTTGTCATGCATACCAGTCCTCCAAGTCTCCTTGGCCTTGAAAAAGGCTTGCGTCGATTGAAGTTTTTAAGTCGTGGCAGTGTCGGTGGAGTAATTGAAAGTTAGTTTTCTGATTGCTGTCCCCTTTGTTTTTGGGGACTTTATGGTCAAGTTCAATCAAATCTCCATCGCTAAAATTCAGTCCACATAGAGCGCATTTCCCTTTTTGGAGCGTGAGCAATTTTGCTTTTGTGGGAGAAAGTTTGGGATCTTTACCCATTCTGGCTCCCCAGTAGACCCAATCTCCGTCATAGGGACTTCTGTTTCCCGACACTTTGGTGAATCTCACAATGTTAGTGTCACTGTGTCGGTATAGATAGACTCTGATTTTCCCTAGCGTTCTGAATCCCCATTGGCTGTTTTGAAGTGGATGCCAGTATTTCTTTTTGACCCACTTCTTTCCTTTTCTGGGGTGTCTTCTTGTGGCCCATCTCCAGAGTTTCTGGAATAATAGACTGTCGATTTCAGAGAATAGCGATCTACTGCATACAGTTGAATAGTATTTGCTCCATTCCCTAATAATTTTATTCAGCGCTCCGATGAGCGCATATTGCGGGGCGTTGCTGTACTTATCAACCGTTTCAGCAAGTCGGCGGTATTGTTCTCTTACTTTTTCTTCGCTAGGTTTGATGATTGTTTTGAAACCGAGTGTTTTTCCGTGTGAGTTTTTGCCTGTGTGATTTTTCCCTACTGGATACTGCCTGAAATTGAATCCTAAGAAGTCGAATCCGACAGTTCCTTCATAGGGGACTAAAGTATGGCTGATTCTCGTTTTACTCGGCTTCAGTTCCAGCCCAATTTCTTTTAACCACTCCGACAGGATAACTTGGGATTGCTTAATAACTTCCAAGTCATCGTGAAGGACTACAAAGCGATCCGCATAACGGATCAAACGTAGCCTTTTGCGCCGATCCCGTTTGCTGTCCTGATTGTTTATAGACGGCAAGGTTTCAGAGAACTGCTTGATGCGTTCCTCCATCCCGTGTAGAGCAATGTTAGCCAAGAGTGGCGAGATAGTCCCACCCTGGGGCGTTCCTTCCTCTGTGGCGAGGCGTTGACGATCGTCTATCACCCCCGCTTTCAACCAGGCTTTTATTTGCCTTTTAATGGTGGGGGATGCATTCAATTTTGTCAGCAGTTTTGAGTGGTCAATTTGGTCAAAGCACTTCGTTATGTCTGCATCAAGTACGTATTTTGGTTTTAACCTGATGCAACTAAAAATTGCTTCAACCGCGTCATGAACTGAACGTCCTGGTCTAAACCCGTAGGAGTTTTCTTCAAACTTGGCCTCCCATTCAGGTTCTAGAGCCATTTTTACTAGGGTTTGTAATGCCCTATCGTACATGGTCGGGATTCCTAATGGACGCTTTTCATCTTTTCCAGGTTTGGGTATCCATACCCTTTTGGTTGGTTTGGATTTGGAGTCGATTTTTAGGCGTCCTACCAGTTTTAGACGTGCTTCTGGGGATAAAGATTTTACTCGATCCACTCCTTTAGTCTTGCGCCCCTGGTTATCTTGGGTAACCGGGCGTACAGATAGGCATTTGGCTGACCAGGACTTCATCAAGAGTCTTTGAAGTCTGCGAACTGTTTTGACATCACCACGCTGACTGGCTTGGAAAATCCGTTTTTGAAGCTTGAACACCATTTTCTCTAGCTTGCGCCAGGGAATTTGGTTCCATTCATACATCGGTTTTTCAACCGTGTTCATAACTTTTGCACTCCTAATGGCAGCTTTTCCTTCCAAATCATTGTGTCTCCGTCAGCATATCCATTCCACTTACGCAGAATGACATTGGCTTCTGAGACAATCCTGCTCGTCTATAGCTTACGCTGGTTACTACTTGGGTTTTCGACCGTTACCCAAGAGCTATAGACGAGTTATCCCGTTCCTGATTTCCGTTGATTTCTGGCTTTAGAGTCCCTCTCTCCGCCGAGGTCTGTTTTGGGTGCTAATGCCTCATTACACGATCGAGACATCTTTTAGGTAAGCTGTGTGGACTGCTTCCTCTTAGACCTGGTGACATTTTGTCTGTAGCCAATAACCCGCGTAGGCTACTTCAGCATTAACGACGGTTCAAACAAGGGTTTGCTGACGCTACTCATAACCAGTTGCTAACCGGGGTTCCCAGTCGGATTCTGGGTTACCGACATTCCTCCCCGCTTCACTCCGTAAAGTTACCAATTTTCCGAAGTGGGGGAGTGCTTTCACTCTTGCACCTAGAGGGTTGGACTTGGGTTTTTAGGATACTTCCCTCACCAACACGGAAATCAAGTTATCAAGGTTCGCTCATTACTACAGTCTAGGTTCGGTAATCCGTACTTAGATGGATGTAGTTTTGTTGAACCTAGCCTCTCATCCTTGAGTATTTCTACTCATTTCGAGACAACGGGTCGCACCATGTAAATACTGTCGAGGTCGGGACGTTCTTCCCGGTCTACTTTGATCGGGAGAAAATTGGCGTTCATGTACTCGGCGATCGCAGCATCGGAAAAAGCTTCCCCTTCCATGACGGTACACCAGTGGCAGCTGGAATAGCCTATAGAGAGGAAAATCGGTTTGTTCAACTGCCGCGCGGTTTGGAGAGCTTCGTCACACCAAGGCCACCAGTCAATCGGGTTTTCTTTGTGTTTGCGAAGGTAAAGGCTCATGCATTGAGCAAGGCGATTGGTCATGGGAAATAATTGATCCAATTCCGTATGATTGCCGATATTATTCTGGCACTCTAGCGCGCCCGGTAGAGCGATGCCTGTACCTCAAGAGCTAAGGTGAAGTGCTATTAATGCCTTGCTGAAGTTTTGTCAAGCGCTGTTGGTAAAGCGAGGTCAAAAACTCGATTTCTTTTCTGGCGCTTTGTTGCAGCTGTGGCGGCAAACTCGATGCTAATAGGGCAAACGGTTCGCTAACTTCTTCTAGTAAATCTACGATTTCTTCAAGAGAAGCATCCTGATACTCCCATGTTTGCATATCCTTGCTTGATTGTAAGTCGATATTCTGTTGAGCCAGGATTTCTAAATCGTTAAATTCTGTTGTCATAATTTACCTCTGATTTTCTATTAATAACGCCAGTTGCTAGTTAATAGTTGTGAAATTGGTAATTGGTAATTGGATGCTTGACTCAGTTTAAGTCTTGACAATTACCGTGAAACGGCTCCTGCCTGGGAACGCCATTACCTATTACCAACGGCAAGGAATGTAACTACCAACTTGAGTTAATACTTTGTTGGCAAAAGAAGGTGCTGTATTAACATCACCTTTTTTGTTAGAATTTTATCCCAAAAAGATGTTGAGGGGATCTGGGTTAGGTCAGGGAAATCGATTACCGCAATCGGGTTGAGTATGAATGTGAGGATTGCAACTGGCAGGAGTTTTTCCCACATGGCAGATTCCTCTCAATGCCAATGATATTTTAAAAGTACGATTAGGTATTGCAATTCGCCCGCAGGGGGTTAGCGTCAGCTAGGGTCGGCATATCCGCCTTGCCCAATCGCGCGTCGTCCTTGAGACTCAACCAACTGTAGGGTTGTCACACCCACAGGCGAAAATGACAACATTCGGATAACCGCCTTAGCGTTGACTAGCTCAAACCGATAAAATTAAGAAAAATTACGCAAGATGCTTCTAGCCTATGATTCCTACCGTTATTGAACAATCGGGTCGTGGCGAACGCGCCTTTGATATCTATTCCCGACTTTTGCGGGAGCGGATCGTCTTCTTAGGCAAACAAATTGACTCCGACCTCGCTAACCTGATCGTTGCCCAGTTGCTGTTTTTAGACTCGGAAGACTCGGAAAAAGATATTTACCTATATATCAACTCTCCCGGTGGATCGGTGACGGCAGGGATGGGGATTTATGACACTATCAAGCAAATTCGCCCTGATGTCTGTACGATTTGTACTGGGTTGGCAGCGAGTATGGGTGCTTTCCTCCTAAGTGCCGGGACAAAAGGCAAGCGCATGAGTCTGCCCCATTCTCGCATTATGATCCACCAACCCTTAGGCGGTGCCCAAGGTCAAGCAACCGATATTGAAATTCAGGCAAAAGAAATTTTGTATCACAAGCGCCGCCTGAACCTGTTGCTGGCAGAACACACCGGACAACCCCTGGAACGAATCGAGCAAGATACCGAGCGCGACTTCTTCATGTCGGCAGAAGAAGCAAAAAACTACGGTTTAATCGATCAGGTGATTGACCGGCGTGCTACCGGCAGCAAACCGATCGCGGCTGTCAATTAACAAAGTTTTGATTTTAGAGCGGCGCGATTGGGCGAAACGGATATGCTCAACCCTAGCTGACGCGAACCCCCTGGGGGCGAATCGCGCTTTACAGAGGTTTGAATTAATTCAAACCTCTGATTTTTTTTAACTTGCGGTGGGGGTCTCTTGGAGGCTATAAGTCCCACGCCTACCCGCAAGGCAGGATGTCACCTATGATATGGGGTCGGGTTGAAGTTCTAGGTGCTGTAGGAATTCTCCTAATTGTTGGGGGGATAGTTGGTAACGCGATCCCTTGGCGTAAGTTTGCAGCAGGTGCGCCTTTCCCTTCTCTGGAGTCCACCCGATGCGCTTGAGTTCCACATCGATTTTGGCAAAAGATTGCAAATATTCTAGGAATTCCAGCATTTCTTCTTTGTTAAGCAGCGACAGGGATTTTTTATTATAGGTACGCTCCAAAAACTTGTTTCTCTGGTCGTCGCTCCAACCTAAACGCTTCAGTTCGCTCTTGATCCTCGCCAGCTGATCGGATAAATCTACAGGATCGGTTGCCTCTGTTAGCTTCTCGAACGAATCCGGCGCTTCGGCGGCAGATGGCAGGGGTTGAACTAGGCTTTGATCTGGGTCATGGCGACGGGAGCGAATTGGCGTTACCTTTTTAAATGAAGAAGAAATCGTTGGCTCGGAATCTTCCCCAATTGTCGGCATCGAGTCTGCTAGCGGATTCTGGACCCAAGCATTCCCTTGCCAATCGGGAATAAATTCATCAGTAACTCCAACCGCCTCCAATGGTACTACAGGCGCTGTTAGATCTGAAGAGGCTGTTGGGGATGTATCGTTTAACCAACTTGTATCAGTAGAAATACGACCAAAGTTGTCTGGCTCCAACGGATGCCGCGAGAACGCCGGTTCCCTGGCGGGATATGTCTGGGGTTGCCCCAAACCTTCGCTGGCGGCGAGGGAGGTATCAACAACCTCTGGCTGTGGCAATGTCAAGTTGCCAATTGCTATAACTTCCAGCGCCCTTTTTCTGGCACGGTCTTCTGCTTGTTCAATTGTCTCGGCTGCGGCTAGACCTGTAGCACGGGTTACACCTTCAATCAAAACACTGGCTCTAACGATATACTGACCACGCTCAATGGTAATTAACTCGGAAATCAGACTGGTGGTGGGATAGGGAACTTGCAATTGAGTAAACATAATATGGCTGGGCTTTTAGCCCACTGCTAAAAATCCTAGGGTAAGACTGGCCAAAGCTTCGCATCAGTTTAGATCCTAGTCAAATCTTGAGCGAATAGCTGCACTCGTAGCACCTGGTTTAAACCTACCTCAATAGGGGAGCCTGAGGGGGCTATAGTGTCACCTCCATACCCGTAAGGGTTGGGGATGGGTGTATGGACAGCCTCAGGTTAATTTTATGAGGGTCAGGACTTACGCAAGGGCGTTGCCAGAAACCCAGTTTCGACCTAGATCTCTGATTGCCAAACCAAGGATTTTTCAGATCGCCCTTAGTTTCTTTGCGTAAGTACTAAGGGTCAATACGATTAAAATTAACCGCTTACTAAATTGTGTTTTTTACCAAGCAGGGATGATATTTACTCTTAAAGCTATGGATCTTGGGAATACTTACCCAACATTCCCAAGATGTTGTATGGGGTCAGTTCTTGCAGACAAAAACAGGACTTACGCGCAAGCTTCCCGCTTTTTACGAGAAATCGTTGGTTTGCCAACCATAGATCGAGGTAGAAACCGGCTTTCTGGCAAAGCTCTTGCGTAAGTCCTGAGGCAGTTTCTACAACTGATTCTCTTGACCCACCCCCATAATCTTTGAATTGGGGTTGGAGGATGTCACAATAAGAAAAGGATTGTTCATCGGCACGGCTCATTTAAGCCACTTGGCTGACTGCCCGGGAACCCACTGCGCTAAGAGCGCGAACTACATGCCAACCTGAAAGGGTAGCGCGTTGCACCAGATGCCTAAAACCTGTCTGTTCCTAGAGTAGCAACGCATCGCTAAAGCGCCAGCCCTTTGCTGTCGGTAGTTCCATGTACGGTAACGTATCGCCAGACATGGGTAAGTTGTGGGTTCTCACCCTAGATCGTTGCTGGGTGCGCCTGGGCGTGCGATTCGCTCCAAAGTTGGATCTTTCTAGATGCAACCCAAACGCGAACAGTCTCTGGTTCTTTTTTACTGCCTCCCAAAGACGGGCGATGCTTGGTTGTATACCTCAAGGTATACCGGAGGTAAAACTGGGAAAACCTAGTAAGACCTCCTTTCGCCGTACAATACCATCACCGCATTCAGTTGCGGACTCGCAAGAGTTCCTAACGTGGCAACGGCGGATTAAATTGGAGAGCAACCACTCGCGCTTCGCGTCTAGTGGTGGGTACTTCACCAAGATATCTTGTATCTCCACCAACAAGAAGCTCGGATTTATCAACCTCTGTTATGCCTCAACTTCACTCTAACCTACTTGCAAAACCTAAGGAGTAAGGGTTTCCCCACACCTTTCCTCTCCTTTCCCCAAAGTCGAGGAAACTGATGGCATCAAAAAGTGGGAAAATCCAACCAATGGGTGAATCTAAGGTAAAAATTCCTTGGGTTGTTTGGGCGACCAACCCTCGCCGTACCAAACCGTTCTTGTAACACTCCAGGGATACCAGAACCATGAGACTAACCAAAATGCAACCGCTTGTTGCCTGCCTGGGACAAAAAATCGTGGCTTGAATATTGGGTCATCATCAACAATTTTAAATTGAAGAATTGGCAAATGGAAAGAAGGAAGCAAAAAACTGGAAAGCCGAGGCATTTCCAATTTTCAATTTCTCTAAACCATTATCTAAATTCCCAATTATAAAATTTAAAATTAGCGAAAATTAGTCAGGGGCAAGAGTCGGCTGTGTAGGATGAAAGCCTGGTCAAAAAACATAATTTAGACGCTAAGGACTAAGTCGCTTCATGGAATTTTCAATCGCTACAGTGCTTTATAATTTTACGGAAGAAAAACTGGTGGCTGCCAAATTTTTAGAAAAAAAACTGGGATGCCAAGATGAATCGAGTCGGGAAAAGTTACAGATTACTCTGGACGCGCTGGAAAAAATTGGCATTTTGGTGAAAGAGCGGGGCAAGTATCGCCGGGTAATAGAGGAAGGTGTGGTGGAAGCCAAACTCCGCTGTTCGAGTAAAGGGTTTGGCTTTGCGATTCAGAATGTGGAGGGATCGGCAGATATATACGTGCGGGAAAGCAATTTATCGACGGCATGGAATGGCGATCGCGTATTGGTAAAAATTACTAAAGAAGGCAACCGGCGGCGCTCTCCAGAAGGAGAAGTTCGACTAATTTTAGAGCGCGCCCATCCCAGCGTGCTAGCGCGGGTAAAACAAACTGCTTCTGGGTACCGGGCGGTTCCCTTGGATGACCGCTTGCTATTTGAACTCGAACTGCAGTCAAATGGCACAAATTTGGCAGAAGCAATCGATCACTTGGTTGATGTGGAAATCCTGCGCTATCCTTTGGGACAAAATCCCCCCATTGGTCGCGTTACCCAAGTACTGGGCAGCGACGCCGAAGCCGCCGCCGATATCGATATCGTCTGCTGCAAGCACGATTTACCCCGCAACTTCCCCAACGCGGTGCTAGCAGCGGCATCTGAACTCGATTTCCCCAAAATCCGCAAAATTAACCTGAAAAATCGCCTCGATTTGCGCCATCTGGTTACCCTGACAATTGCCAGCGAGGCGAACATAAAAAACGGTGACGGATCGGAATTCTCACTGGTAGAACAAGCGCTGACCTTGGAAAGAATCGATCCCGAACGGTGGCGCATCGGGGTCCACATTACCGACGTAGCCACATACGTCGAACCCGACTCGTCCATCGACCGGGAAGCGCAGCGACGGGGCACCAGCGTGGTGTTAGGCGAAACCCTATTGCCTCAACTGCCGCCATCGCTGCTGCAACAAGTCTCGCTGCTACCAGGACAAGACCATCTGGCAATTTCCGTCCTGTTAACGTTGGACAGACTCGGTCAAGTGGTGGAGTTCGAGATTCAACCGACTATCATCCAGGTAGACTATCAACTGAGCGAATCCCAGGCAAAAGCAATACTTGAGCGTCACGATAAAGGTGTTTCGGCAGATCTCAAAGAATTGGCTCCCGTTTTTGCCACGCTGGATCAATTGTTAGTCCTGTCAACGGCAGTTAAGGAACAACGGCAGCAGCGCGGTGCTTTTGAGTTGAACCTACCCGAAGAAGATACCCACTTCAACGATGAAGGAGCGATCGCGGCAGTAGTAGAATCATCCTCCCAACCAGCGCGCTCGACGATCCGAAATTTAATGATCTTGGTCAACGAGGTAGTAGCTCACCACTTGAAAGCGCTCTCGATACCGGCGATGTACCGGGTTCAACCCGCTCCCGATCTCGATGACGTTCAAGAATTGATCAAATTGGCGAGCAATCTCCGCTTGGAATTACAGCTTGAGCAGGAAGAGTCGGTGATGCCCCAAGATTATCAAAGGTTTATCGAGCAATTTGCTCAAACCCAAGCGGAAAGAGTCCTCAACTCGCTGTTGCAGTCCACATTAAAGCCTGCGGTTTACAGCACCGCAGCGGGAACCCACTTTAGTTTGTCTGAGACTCTGGGCTATACCCACTGCATCTCGCCCGCACAACGCTATGCAGATTTATTGGTACAACGAGTCTTGCAGGCGGTGTTTCAACAAGGGCGCTCGAGCCGCACCACCCGCACCAAAGAACAGGTCAACTTGCGCCATAGTTCCTCTCACGGCAATATTAATTGGAATGTCTTGCCGCCTGGAATACAGCAAGAGTTAGAAGAGCATTTGATGGCGGTGGTAGTTCCGCTCAATGAGCTGGAAAAAGAAGCCCAGGAAGCTGAGGCAGATTTAGCAGGACTCAAGAAAGCCGAGTTAATGAAAGAACGCATCGGCGAGATTTTGCCGGGAGCGATTACCGGCGTTCAGTCCTACGGTTTCTTTGTGGAAATGGAAGTGCCGATGCCCAATCGGGAGACTTTCCGGGTGGAAGGGTTGGTACACGTATCGTCTCTCAAAGACGATTGGTACGAGTATCGCTCCCGGCAAGAAGCTCTCGTGGGTCGCAAAAACCGCAAGCAGTATCGACTCGGCGATCGCGTAGAAGTCCAAGTTAAAAGCGTCGATTACTACCGCCAGCAAATAGACCTGGTAACCGTTGATCCTAACGGTAACGCTGAAGACTCCGATCCAGAGGAATCTCCGTTTTTTAGTCTGGAAGATGAGTAAATAGTCAGCAGTTGATAGCTAGTAACTCAAGTTGCTAATTATCTCAAACGATCGGCTAATAGCTAATGGCTAATGTGACAGAAAATGCTATATTAGTAAGCAGGCAATTAGCTATTAGCTATTAGCAAATCCGAATTTTTATAACTAGCAATTTGCGCTAAATAATGACTAATGGCTAATAACTGATGACAACGAACAAACCTTTAATCTTGGGCATTTCTGGGGCTAGTGGTCTAATTTATGCGGTGCGGACTATAAAGTTTTTATTGGAGGCGGACTACGCCATCGAGCTGGTTGCCTCCAAATCGACTTACATGGTTTGGCAGGCAGAACAGAATATCCGAATGCCAACAGAACCGGAGCGACAGGAGCAATTCTGGCGTCAGCAAGCTGGGGTGGAAACTTTGGGTAAACTACGCTGCCACCCTTGGGGCGATGTGGGAGCCAATATTGCCAGCGGTTCGTTTCGCACTCTGGGTATGATAGTGATACCGTGCAGTATGAGTACGGTCGCCAAGCTAGCAGCGGGTTTGAGTTCTGACCTTTTGGAACGATCGGCTGACGTTCAACTCAAAGAAGGGCGTAAACTGGTCATCGTACCCCGCGAGACACCTTTTAGCCTGATTCACTTGCGGAACTTGACCACCTTGGCAGAAGCTGGATCCAGAATTGTGCCAGCAATTCCAGCTTGGTATCACAATCCCCAAACGATTGAAGATTTGGTGGATTTTGTGGTAGCTCGTGCCTTAGACCAACTGGATATTGATTGCATTCCGATCAACCGCTGGCAAGGACATTTATAAATTTTAGATTTTAGATTTTAGATTTTAGAAGTGAATTTAAATCTAAAATCTGCAATTACCAATTACCAATTACCAATTACCTATTATGATTCGCCTTGGATTGCTGCTATTGGTTTTGGGAGGGCTGACCCTGTTTGCCCTGCAAAATTGGTCGCCGGTGCTGCCAATGGTATTTTTGGGGATCAAAACGGCGTCATTGCCCCTAGCGATGTGGATATTATTTGCGCTCGCATCAGGTTTAGTCACGTCTTGGCTGATGGCGACGTTGTTTCAACTATCGAACTATCTGTCGGCAAAACAATTGCGATCTCGCATTCGCGAACTGGAAGCGGGTAAGTCTCGTCCCGCCTCGGAGTCTCGCATCAACACCGAATCTACTCCAAATTCTGCCGATGAAGATGATTTGTTCGACGATGAGTTTTTTGGAGATGATGAGGATGGGGAAGAACCTATTTACAAGGCTCCCAATTATCAAGATTACACTCCTTCGGGCACCACTTACGAACGTCCCCAAGAACCTAAAACTCAATACCAGTCGGGATCGGTTTATTCCTATGGTTATCGGGACAAGGGCGATACTGGCGTGGGTAAAACAGAGTCGATTTACAATAAAACCGAGTCAGTCTACGATGCAGATTATCGCGTGATTAAGCCGCCCTCTCGGAAGTTAGATGATATTGCACCAACCGATCGGAAACGAGATGAAGTTGTAGATGATTGGGAACGTAAATCCGATGATGATGACGATTGGGGATTTGACGACGATGAATTTGACACTCCCAACCAAAAGCGTTAGTTAAAATTTTCCAAATCTAACAGTATGAGCAGAAGTGTCAGCGATCGCTCCCTTGTTTGCTCAGAGTGCGATCGCAAAACCTACTCCAGGAGTTAGTCGCCTACAACTCTAAAGCCGTTCGCGTTGCTTGTCCAACAATACCGTCTACTCTCAAGCCTTGATTTTGTTGGAACTGCTTCACTGCTGTATCGGTATTTGAGCCAAAAATACCATCGACTTCTATATTAAAGCCCGCCTTACGGAGTGCTTGTTGAACCTCGCGCACATCCTCACCGCGCATGAAAGGCTGACGCAATTGTAGCAGTCGCATGGATTCAACGTCGTCACCAGACATCCGGAGTGATTTGATCAAAGTTTCTTCGCTGATAACCAGTCCGCGAACCATTAGGGGTAAAGTCAAATCCCATTTTTGGTTAGCAATCAATTGCTTAAAGCTATCCATGCGGTAAACTGTTTTTCGCAGTAGAGTAATGCGGTGGTTTGCCAACCACTCGCGCCGGATATCGATGTAAGATTTAATCCAGCTTTGTTCGCCAAGGGTAGCGACAGTACCTTGGTTGAGGGTGCGATCGCGCATAAGTTGCCAAGAACCATGCACCACGCTGTCATAAACCACGGCAACGCCTAACGCTGTTTGAATACCCATATTCTCAGCATTTTTGACACTGGGATTCCAATAAACTCGATCGAAAAAAGCGTCCTGAACATCCTGCATTACCGGATCTTCACCTGCTTTTTGCAACAAGCTGCGGAGATTCATATCCCGATTGAGCCTGGTATCTTTTGCGCCTATCGCCGACAAATAAGGGCGCAATTCTGTAGCAAACTCTGCCTCTTCAGCCTCGCAATAAGCCTGAATCAGCAAAAAGAGATTACCGCTCATTAGCGTAGTTTGAGAACGACCATAAGTTAAACCACCAGGGTCACTTGCTACAAAAGTCACATTTGAGTAATCTCCTTGTACTTTGCCCGTTTCAAAAATATTGACGATCGCTTGGGCTGTTTGTTTCTGTAAATCTGTCAGCATCGGTTTTCTACCCGTTTAGAGTGAATTTTATCTGTGTGTGAGTCAAGTAAATGATAGGAAAATAACCCCATCATTTCCAAGTTTTCAGAGTCAACTTAAATTCGATTAAGCTGGGAAAGTTTTGGCTAAATCATCGCCGGCAATAACAGTTGTCAAGAAAACATATCCGCTGTTTAACTGATAGCGACGGTCTTGTTTGATCAACTGCATAAAATCTTTGTGACTTTGGCTAGATTGTCCTACCAGACAACCAGCACTGGCACTACCGACCTGCCTCATGTCATATCCCCAGTGTTGATTGATGCCGAATAAACCCTCGTCGATTGAGTCACCCGTGCGACGCCCGTCTTTGTTGCGATCGCGGTATACTTTAACCGCCATACACTGCACCAGCGCTTCGTGCCCGTCCAATGTTCCATGTATTCCTACTTGCCAAGCTTTATATTGCCCAAAAGCAATTCGCGCTGCACCTTCAGGATTCATCGGATGTTGAGTGTACCAGTCTCCTGGTTCAGTTGTTGCTAACCAATTCCCAACAATTTTTGGGGTTCCAGAAACGATTTCAATCAAAATCCGGCGGTCATTCCATTGATTGAAAGCATCATCGTTCGGTATCCCATTAGCATCCGCGCCTTCAATATAAACAATGTTGTATTGTTTTTCTCCAAGCGCAACGAAGTAATCTTTATATTGCATGTACTTGATGATGCGGCTGGCAAAGTCATTGCCCAATTTGAGAGCAACTGCTTCCTTAGCTTCACTCAGTGCTTTACTCGTTTGTGCGCCTAAGCCAGATTCCGATATTTTCATCAAAGTTTGAAATTCTTTGAGCGATTGAGTGGAAAAGCGACCAAATTTACCATCGGCTGGCGGGTCAAGTAACCCGAAACGAATCAAATTGGTTTGGACTTGCTTGGCAAGTTCGGCGTCTTTGGCTAAAGCTTCAAGAGCGATTGTCTGTGTGGGCGCAAATTCCGTTAATAACATGGAAAAAATCTCCTTGAGTTTTCAGAGTGAAATTAGTCCGTTTACAGTTCCTAACGTTTAGTAGATGCAACTCAATGGGACTTATGCAGTCTGAAGAAATTCTGGGTCGCATTTTAAGATGAGAAATTTTCACAGTCTTGTTTGTCGGGGCCAGGTAACCCTTTTGGGGTATAAACCAAGGATTCATTTGCCTGAACCCTTCCAATTACTGCTGTCCCAGTGGTTGCCAGAATAATGACGATATTGACTGCGTTATCGACCGAAAGTTTTTTTTCTTCAACAGCTTTCCCGACAATGGGGGCTATTCCAGCAACTGCTGTTAAAACCGCACTCCAAAAGGTTTTACTTGAAAAGATACTCTTGACGGTTGTTTTGAACAAAATTGGTTTTTTAGTGCTGTCCATACAATATTTGTGGCATCAATTTATCGATAAATTAAATATAGTTATTTTTTGGGATATTGTTTGTAACAAAAAGTTTTTTATCGTCATCAGTTATGGGTTTAACTTGAGATGTAATGTCACCCGTAAAGGTGATATAAAGTAATAAAAAGTAATGGTAGATTATAAAAACCCATAAGACCCTGTCGATAAATGACCGTTGAAGAAGCATTACGGATTGTTGCTACAGCTCTGCGTCCAGAAATGCTGAATAATCTTGAAATGGACGTATTTCGCTGCTCGTGGGAGGGAAAGTCCTACCCAGAGATGGCAGAGGAACTCGGTTATAGTGCTGAATCTATTAAGAATGTTGGGGCTAAGTTATGCAAAAAACTCGCTCCAGCATTTGGAAAGGTAACAAAAAGTAATTTTCGGGCAGCGATTGAGTTTTATCAGCAACAGGCTGCACTTGCGGAGGATAGGGAAGCAAGCGTCAGCGGCATAGTTGAAACCAACTCGCCAAAACCAACAATCCGATCTCAAGATTGGGGAGAAGCGCCGGATGCCTCTGTTTTCTACGGACGCACCGAAGAACTGGCAACTCTAGAACAATGGATCGTGGGCGATCGCTGCCGCCTGGTAACGCTACTGGGTATGGGAGGAATCGGTAAAACGACTCTATCTGTGAAGCTGGCAGAACAAATTCAAGGTGAATTTGAGTATTTGATTTGGCGCAGTCTCTGCAACGCCCCACCCGTGCAAGATATTTTGGCAGAGTCGATCAAATTTCTGTCCGACCAGCAGGAGGTTGATTTACCAGAAACTATAGATGGTCGAGTAGCGAGACTGATTCATTATTTACGGCAACACCGCTGTCTGCTGGTACTGGATAACGTCGAGTCGATTTTACGGGGATGCGAGAGTCCTACGGACACTCTGCGCGATCGCGCCGGTCGTTATCGAGAAGGATATGAAGGTTATCCTCAACTGTTCAGTTGCATCGCAGAAACTGCCCATCAAAGCTGTTTAGTGTTAACCAGTCCGGAACAACCCAGAGAATTGGCATTTAACGAAGGTAAAAACTTGCCTGTTCGTTGCTTAAAGATCGCTGGTTTGACCGTAGCAGAAGGAAGGAAAATATTTAACGTCAAGGGTTCCTTTTCAGGCTCAGATGAAGAATGGAAATTTCTGATCGAAAACTATGCAGGTAATCCGCTAGCCTTAAAGATGATAGCTACGCCGATTCGAGATTTATGGCAGGGAAATATTTCTTAATTTGTGGCAAATGTTAAGCCATAAATTTTATTATTTGATGATGTTAGAGATCTGTTAAATCGGCAATTTGAACGCTTGTCAGAAGCAGAAAAGCAAATTTTGTACTGGTTTGCCATTGACCGTGAGGGAGTTGATATGGCAGAACTGCAAAAGAATATTTTACCCATTTGGCAACGGCAAGTCTGGGAAGGGCTAAATTTTTTGCATTGGCGATCGCTGATTGAAAAAAGTAAAGATTCAGCTATTTTTACAATACAACCTGTGGTTATGGAATATATAACTGAGAGGTTAATAGACCAATTTTGTCAACAAATTGAAAAAGGCCATATAGAGTTACTTAAAAGTCATCCTCTGATTAAAGCTCAGGCAAAAGACTACATTAAAGCCACTCAAATTAAACTGATAATCAATCCAGTTATAGAAAAAGCGCTCGCTATAATGATCGGTCAAAGAAATATGAAAATTCAGCTTCAGCAAATTCTCTCAACATTGCGAGAACAATATCCAGGCGAACCAGGATACACTGCTGGGAATATTCTGAATCTACTCGATCTCCTGCAAGTTGATTTAACGGGTTTTGATTTTTATAACCTAATAATTTGGCAAGCAGATCTCAAAAATGTAAATTTGCATCAAGTCAATTTTTCCCACTGCGATTTAGCCAATTCCATTTTCAGGCAAAGCTTTAGCAGTGTTTTATCAGTAGCTTTTAGTCCAGATGGAAAAGTTTTAGCTACGGGGGATGCTAATGGTGAAATTCGCTTGTGGAAAGTTGCGGATGGTCAACATCTTTTGACTTGCCAGGGATACGCTAATTGGATAAAGTCAATAGCCTTTAGTCCTGATGGTCAAACTTTTGCTATTGGTAGCGATGCTCAAACGATAAGGGTCTACGATGTTTCTACGGGTATTTGCCTCCAAGTTTTAGAGGGACACGCTGATAGAGTTTGGTCAATTGCTTTGGGTCCCGATGGCTTAATGCTTGCTAGTGGTAGTGAAGATCAAACAATTAAACTCTGGAATATACGCGACGGTCAGTGCCTCAAAACTTTACAAGGACACACTAACAGAGTTTGGTCAGTCGCATTGGGTCCCGATGGTCAAACAATAGCCAGTGGTGGTGACGATCAAACAATTAAACTATGGGATATAAGCGAGGAGAAATGCCTCAAAACTTTACAAGGACACACAGGTAGAGTTTGGTCAGTCGCTTTGGGTCCCGATGGTTTAATACTTGCCAGTGGCAGTGAAGATCGAACAGTACGCTGCTGGGATATTCGCACAGGTTTTTGCCTTAAGACTTTTCAGACACATGCTAATTGGGTATACTCAGTTGCTTTGGGTCCTGCTGGTCTAATGCTTGCCAGTGGCAGCGCAGACGGAACGGTGAGGCTATGGGATGTTAGTGAGGGAAAGTGCTTAAACACCTTACAAGGACACAACAATTGGGTGTGGTCAGTTGCGTTTAGTCCCGATGGTCAAACAATAGCCAGCGGTAGTGAAGATCAAACGATAAAGCTATGGAATATTCGTGACGGGAAGTGCTTAAGCACTTTGCAAGGACATACTAATAGGATACGGTCAGTCGCTTTGGGTCCTGACGGTCAAACAATAGCCATTGGGGCTGAAGATCAAACCGTAAAGCTATGGAATGTCCGAGATGGTCAGTGCTGCAAAACTTTACAAGGACACAGTAATCGAGTCTGGTCAGTCGCTTTTAGTCGTGATGGTTCGCTACTTGCCAGTAGTAGCGAAGACCAAACCGTAAAGCTATGGAATGTGCGGGATGGTCAGTGCTGCAAAACTTTACAAGGACACACGGGTAGAGTTTGGTCAGTCGCTTTTAGTCCTGATGGTTTGCTGCTTGCCAGTAGTAGCGAAGATCGAACGGTGATGCTATGGGATATTCGCGCAGGTGTTTGCCTCAAAACTTTTCAGGGTCACACTAATAGAGTATGGACAGTTGCTTTTAGTCCTGATGGTTTAATACTTGCCAGTGGTGGGGATGACCAAACAGTACGTTGCTGGGATGTTCGCACAGGTGTTTACTTGAACGGTTTTCACGGACATACTCAGGGAGTGCGGTCAATTGCTTTTAGCCCCAACAGTCAAATAATAGCTAGTGGTAGTGAAGATCAAACGGTAAGGTTATGGGATATTCGTGACGGAAAGTGCATAAACACTTTGCAAGGACATACCAATTTGATCAGAGCGGTTGCTTTTAGTTCCGCAGGATCAATCCTTGCCAGTAGTAGCGAAGACCAAACAATTAAGCTTTGGGATATTCGTACAGGTTTTTGCCTCAAAACTTTCCAGGGACACACTCAAGGAGTAAGAACGGTTGCTTTTAGTCCCGACGGTTCGATGTTGGTTAGCAGCGGCGGAGATGAGACGATTAAGCTTTGGGATGTTAAAACAGGCAAGTGTCTAAAAACTTTGAGAAGTCCTAGACCTTATGAAGGAATGAATATCACGGGCGTTACAGGTTTAACCCAGGCGCAGAAAGAGACGCTGAAAGCAATGGGGGCAGTAGATTGGGCAGAAAAAAGGGTGCATGACTAAATAATATCATGTCCGTTGAATTGCCCATAATAAAAAACCTCACCGCGTCGTTGCGTAGGGAACATCCGGACATGATATAATTTTATCGGAAAAACCCGGTTTTTCCGATAAAATTATAACTGTAAAGAAAATATCAAGCACTCTTAGGAATAGCAGCGTATTTGGCGTAGGCAGCGGCTAGCTTTTTATCGTATTGATTGCGTGCATAAGCGGAGCCATTGTAACCACGGGCGAAGGCTACCCAGTCGCGACTACGCAAAGCTTTATCTAGATTTTGGCTTTTAATAAAATTCATCATTGCTTCCAGGTGCTTCCCTTCGCTGAGATGCATGGCGTTAACAAACTCCTCCACATCAGAGTAGCCAGCAATTTTATAATTAAATCCCATCACTTGACCCAATCCCCAAGAAGCAGATTTGAGTGCTGGTATCCGGTCTAAATTTATCGCATCGTTGAGCCGATCCCACTCGCTAATTCCACCCAAATAACCCCCTGGTTTAGGGTTACTCAAGTCGGGGCGGGTTTGGCTGACGGGTAACGGTGTCAGCTTGTAAAACCAATGACGTTCAAATAAAATCTTGGGGCGACCATCGGGCAAAAATCCAGAGCCAGCTGTTTCTACTTCGACCACGGATCTAATTACGGCAACTTCAACGTTTAACAAATTAGCAGCCTGGTTATAGTCGCGATTGGTCAATAATTTATTTTCTGGTATTTCTTGGTTGGAAATAAGTGTCTATGCCAAAGTTTTATCGATTTTTTATATCTGCATATTATCCTGGTTTACAGAATTGCAAAAATGCGCGAGCGCGGCTTCAGTTTCTTGTCCATAAATACCATCTATCCTCGATTTGGGATCCAGACCCAACTCGCTGAGCTTTGTCTGGATTTATTTGAGCAAATCTTTGTCATATTTGAGGGTATTTAAGTCGATGAATGTATCTTGTTTGATGATTTATTCTAGTTTCATAAAGCGAGTTTAATGAACCACAGAGGACGCAGAGAACCCAGAGGAAAGATAAAAGAAGAGATAGGTAATTTTTGATTGGGAAGCGAGTAAGTTGACCAGGACTTACGCAAACACCAAAGTTTCTCTGAAAAATCGTAGCCACAAACCCGGTTTCTTCGTTGATTTCTCGTTCCCAAACCAACGATTTTTCGGATCACCAAAGTTTCTTTGCGTAAGTCCTGTTGACGCTTCGCCTTCTGCCTTGCTACACTAGGCTGCTGTTTGTAGGAGCATATTCAGTGCTTCAAGCGTTGCTTGCCCAACAATACCATCGACGACCAAGCCTTTGTCGGTTTGGAATTTTCTCACTGCTTCGTCGGTAGTCGGGCCAAAATAGCCATCGACTTCTAGATTAAAACCCACTTTGTTGAGGGCTATTTGAAGTTCGCGCACGTCCTCGCCCTCTAAAATGGGGCGGGTTAGCCGCAGCACTCTGGAACCTAAGCGGCGTTTGCGGACATCCAAGGGTATTCTGTCCCCGTTTGGGAAGCCTTCTATGGGTGATTCGATGAACTACGCGCCGTTACTGCGTTGAACGGCGCGTTTCTGTCGCTTCATCAAGGAAATTTGTTAGGGTCGATGCCTTTGTTGCCAAGGGACACCTCCCATTCAGAACCGGACGTGCGACTTTCATCGCATCCGGCTCCTAGTCGATTTCTACTTTGTCGCTTTGTGGGCGGCATTTCGGGCTACACGTGCCTGTGAGTGT